>JBEPYC010000053.1:0-15772 GCA_041641555.1 Chitinivibrionales bacterium
GCACCGAGTAACAAGTGTTTATGCTGGGCTACCAAAACAAATCGAAAAACACATGACCTTATCAGAGATAATCTGGATAGATCACCTCTGTATGGTGGGAGAATTAAAAGCGTTGGACCCCGGTATTGCCCATCGATAGAGGATAAAGTGGTGAGGTTTGGAGACCGCCAGGGGCATACATTATTTTTAGAACCTGAGGGTCTTCGTACTCATGAGATGTATCTCAATGGGCTGTCAACATCGCTACCTTTTGATGTACAACGGGAAATGGTCCGGAGCGTGCGGGGACTGGAATCGGCACGAATACTCCGCCCGGGATATGCTATAGAGTACGACTATTTTTTTCCTGAGCAGCTCAAGCAAACACTTGAATCCAAGGTCATCGACAACCTGTTTTTCGCCGGGCAGGTAAATGGAACGTCAGGTTATGAAGAAGCGGCTTGCCAGGGACTGGTCGCCGGGATAAATGCAGCTGAGCGGCTCCAGGGAGGTACCGCGCTTATCTTGGGCCGAGCCAGTTCTTACACAGGGGTCCTGATAGATGATCTTGTGACCAAGGGTACACAAGAGCCCTACAGAATGTTTACTTCCAGAGCAGAATATCGTTTGTTACTCAGGCAAGACAATGCTGATCAAAGATTGATGCCTATTGCCAGAGAGAGGAGTCTTATTTCACCCGAAAAGTACCAGGAGAGACAGCAGGTCTGGGCTGCGTGTGAGAAGTGGAAGCACATCCTCACTGAAGAAAAAGTTGATCGACCAGAGGGTGAAAGCAAGACAGGAAAAATCCGAGCTGTCGATTACTTACGACGACCACAGGTAAGGATGCAGGACGTCTTGGAGAAGATCAAAAAGAACATCGATAGTAGAGAACTGAGCGTCCTTGTGGAATCCGATATCAAGTACGAAGGATTTATCAACAAGCAGCGGATAGAAATTGAACGGATGCAAAGGAGCGATTCAGAACTTATTCCTATGGGATTCGATTATAATTCTGTATCGGGACTGCTGAGTGAATCCCGAGCAAAGCTTCAAAAGATCCGACCTCGCTCGATCGGACAGGCAGGACGGATTCCCGGTGTTACCCCTGCCGATGTTGCGGTACTCCTGATTCATATGAATAAACGTAATAATCATATAAAAAATGTTTCACGTGAAACGGCGGAGCTATGAGCACAACAACACAACTGCAGTCTTACATGAAAACGGCCAAGGAACTTTATGAGCTCAAAGAACTCGAGCGACTTGGTCTAACCCCCGATCTTGATCAGCGGAGCATGATTCTAACCTATATGGCGCTTGTTCTCAAGTGGAATTCCGCAATAAGCCTGGTCTCGAAAAAAGACGAAGAAAATCTTTTCATACGACATTTCTGTGATTCTCTTCAGCCGCTTCTTCTCTTTGGTTTCAAAAAGAATGCCACCGTTCTGGAGATCGGTGCGGGCGGAGGATTCCCTGCAATTCCTACCAGAATTTTTCGTCCCGACCTCAAGATTGTACTGGCAGAGTCGAACCGGAAAAAAGCTTCTTTCCTTAACGAAGTTATCGATGTTCTCAAGCTGGATAATATGGAAGTCCACAAAGGGCGTGTCGAAAAACTTGAAAACCGAACTTTCGATTATGCCGTCAGTCGGGGAGTTGGAACTCTACAGGAATTCGCCGCTATCGCAAAGCCGTTCGTTGCGCCACACGAAGGAAGAATGTATACGTTCAAGGGCAGAGAGTTCACCGAAGAACTCGAACAAATTACTGCGAACAAAGAAAAAGATGGTGTACGCATATGCGAAATAGCCGAGTATGACCTTGGGAACCAGATTTTCGGCTTGAAGCTTGTCTCCCTTGAATCCACACAGGAATGAGGATAACTTCATATCCGACACGTCCCTTTCGAGCGAACGATGCATACACCTGTCGTAAGTCGTTGATTTTAAACTAAAAATGATGCAACACGCATTGCTAACAAAGGCCCGCCGCTATGTTGATAACCTGTGGACAATTTATGAGTACTCGGTGGGGTTATCGTGAGTAGGGTAATCGCGATTTCCAACCAAAAAGGCGGGGTAGGAAAAACCACAACGGCGGTCAATCTCGCTGCCTGTCTTGCAGCTGCGGAGCACAGGACATTGCTGGTCGATATGGATCCACAATGCAATGCTTCTACGGGGCTTGGGTTGGAAAAGGAAGAAATAGAACTTTCTACCTACGATCTGCTAACGGGTGGAACGGATGAGACCCAACCAACGTCGGTTAGCGACATCGTTCATCCAAGTAATGATATCAAGTTTCTCGACCTTGCACCGGCGAGCCCTGATCTGGCTGGAGCGGAAATCGAACTGGTCAATATGCTTGCACGTGAGCGACGGCTTTCCGAGGCGCTCAATACGGTAACTGACTCGTATGAATTCATTGTAATCGATTCGCCCCCCTCGCTTGGTTTGTTAACTGTGAATGTACTTACCGCCGCCGATTCCGTTCTTATCCCTATCCAATGTGAATACTATGCGCTCGAGGGCCTGGCGGAACTCCTCAACACGGTCCGTCTTATCCAGAAGAACCTGAATCCAAAATTGGCTATTGAAGGCGCGTTGTTGACCATGTACGATGCGAGATTGAATCTCTCACGCCAGGTTGCCGAAGATGTACGGTCGTATTTCAGTGGAAAAGTACTCAATACGGTAATCCCAAGAAATGTCAAACTCTCTGAATCTCCATCGTTTGGCAAGCCCATCATCTTGTACGACATCATGTCCAGTGGAGCAGAGAGTTACCTGAAACTCGCAAAGGAAGTAGTTGAACATGGCAAATAAAAACGGCCGAAGAGCGTTGGGGAGGGGGTTAACAAACCTCATTCCACAGGACTCCGATGAAAGCGGAAATGGCAACGGAGTGACCATGGTCAGCGTAGGAGCCATCGAAGTAAACCCGTTTCAGCCCCGCCAAGACTTCGATACCGAAGAAATCACCGCACTGGCAGAGAGTATTCGCTCCCAGGGGCTTCTTCAACCAATCCTCCTGCGCAAGCGCACTGATGGATATCAGATCATCTCGGGGGAACGCCGATTTCGAGCACTGCAGAAACTGGGTCACAAGAGTGTACCAGCTATCGTCAAAGTTGATATCACTGACCGTGAAATGCTCGAAATGGCTCTGGTGGAAAACGTTCAACGAGAGAACCTCAATGACATAGAAAAGGCACTCGCTTACGAACGTCTCCTGCTGGAATGCGGCCTTTCTCACGAAGAGCTTTCGGAACGGGTTGGCGTAAGCCGAAGTGTCGTAACTAACTCATTGAGGCTTCTTAAGTTACCGGAACCGGTGCAGCGGCACTTGCGGTTTGGACGAATTTCCGCGGGGCATGCACGTGCCCTGGCAGGAATCGAAGATGAAAACAAGAAGATAGAATTGGCTAACCGAATTGTTGATGATCGTCTGTCGGTCCGGGAAGTTGAGCAACTTTCTCACGATCAGAAACCTGACGGGAAAAAGCCGCGTGCAGCGAAGCGAAAACCCCCTGATGAGTATCTATCAGATCCTGATGTTCAAAATGTTCTTCAAAAAATACGCTATCGCTTCGGGACCCGAGTCGAGGTTAAGCGGGAGCGTAGCGGTCGGGGCCATGTTCGCCTGGAATTCATGACCTCAGATGATCTCAATCGAGTACTTGAGCTTCTTGGGGGATAAAACTGTCGCGCAACACTCAATCCACGTCGGGTACGCGTGAACGGCCTGGAACTCCCAAAAAGCCCCGCCGTCATCATTATACGATTATGTTCGTACCAAATGATGATGCAAAGCCCTTTTCCATCCAGGTAAGCAGGGGAGTAATCAGATTTTTTGCCGGGTTTGTTCTGCTGTTCATGGCTGCTACAGTGTTTTTTCTGCTCACCATGGGGAGAATTGGCGTTCAGCTTCAACTTGTACAGCTGCTCAAACACGAAAACGAAAACCTGAAGTCAGAAAACACCCGGTTGTCCAGCGCACTGTCACGTGCTGAACGCACCGAAATCCTGGGAAGCTACCTGCGACGGCTTGCCCTATTGAAGGCAGCGGACTCCGAGGCCGAACAAGTCAGAGAAGCGCTCATAGCCATACGAGACACACCCGACATCTCTTCGAACAAGAAAAATGAAAACGATTCGACTCCGTCACCGCTTGCTGGAGAGAGCTCCGATGCAAAAGTTGCGCTGTTTGCTTCCATCCCAACTATCAGTCCTGTAGAAGGTTGGATTACGAAGGAGTTTGAGTCCGGGGCGGGGAGAGCAGGTGGAGCACACACCGGAATTGACTTTGCTGCTGCTGGGGGAACGCCGATCCGTGCAACAGGACCTGGTGTGGTGATCAAAGCAAATGAACATCGCTTCTTTGGTCTTCAGATTGTACTGGACCACGGCTCGGGCTATACGACCCGATACGGACATTGTTCACAGCTTCTGGTCAAAAAAGGCGAAGCTGTAGAGCGTGGGCAGAGTATCGCACTGGTGGGAAACACTGGTAGATCGACGGCACCGCATCTCCACTATGAAGTTATGAAAGATGGAGTTCCGGTCGATCCCACGGGCTATATTTTTACCACAACAGTTGAGTGACAGAAACGGCCATATATCGTATCATACATAGAGAGTGAAGGTATCTGTCCCCCCGCACGGTCGGGTTGCACATGTCACACTCTTTAGAAGAAATTTCTATTACCTTAGATGGGGAAACTGCCGATGGACAAGCATGCCAAGAATGGCTACACTCTCATTGGAGAGGGTGCTGTTTTTCAAGGAGAACTGGTTGTGCCACACGCACTTCGGATAGACGGCACACTGCGTGGCAAAGTAGAAACCGGTGAAATGCTTACTATTGGAAAAACCGCAGTCGTAGAAGCCGATGTGATCGCAAAAAGTGCCATCATTGGCGGTACGGTAAAAGGGAATCTCGTTGTTCAAGATCGTCTGGAGCTTGAGTCTGAAGCGAAAATGGTCGGGGACTTAAAGACCAGGGAACTGGTGATCAACGACGGAGCAGTATTTCATGGCAACTGTTCCATGGATCGTGGTGAAGAAACCAAAGTATAACTACTTTTCACTGTACATATCACTTATTACCAGGTGGATATCCATCGACGGTGCACTATGGGTAATTGATCCCACTGAGATGTAGTCCACTCCCGTTTCAGCGATTTTCCGGATTGTCCTCCCAGTTACGTTTCCACTTGCTTCAAGCTTTGTACCGCCCCCTGCAGCCTGGGCTAGGGCTACGCACTTCTTTATCGAAGGGGTAGTCATATTGTCCAGCATAATCACATCAGGATTCAGCGCAATCGCTTCGGCGCATTCTTCCACGCTCTGGACTTCGACTTCGACACGTACTTTACGCTTCCTGTGCCTGTTCGAGCTAATAGCAGCTTTCAATGCTGCGGTAACTCCGCCGGCGGCTTTCACGTGCGTATCCTTTATGAGGATCAAATCGAACAGACCAAATCGGTGATTAGCGCCGCCCCCGGCCAGAACGGCAGCTCTCTCAAGAGGGCGAAGGCAAGGAGTGGTCTTTCTTGTGTCCAATAGTACGGTGCCGGTATGAGAAATTTTGGAGCACAGAATATTGGTGGCCGTGGCAATTCCCGATAGTCGCTGTAAAAAGTTCAGGGCAATTCTCTCTCCGGAAAGAATCGCTTGAATGGGACCCGAAACTCTGCAAACTTCGTCACCCGCTTCCACCCTGGTGCCGTCGTTGATAACCCCTGAAACACGTACGCGTGGGTCAACGGCTCGAAACAGCGGTCTGAGCAGAAAGGTCCCGGCGACAACACCTGGTGATTTCGCTCTGATAACTGCCCGGGCCTTGTCCGATGGTTCAAATATACTTGCAGAAGTAACATCGCCACAGTCTCCCAGATCCTCTCGCAGTGCCCGTTGGATAACGTCGGATAAGTATGCCTTTGTCAAATACTTCTTGTTTAGAGCATCCCCCACCGGATTCCTCCCCAGATCTTTGTGATTCTGTCGGCAGGATCTACCCAATCGTTGGCAACCGCATCACCGGTTGCATCTGAAAGGTCCAGAAATCCCATTCTGAAACCACCCTCGATCGAGACGTTGGCGAATAACGGTGCGCTTAGGATAGTAGCACCGGTTTCAAATCCCCAGGAGCTTCCATACGTTCCGCTTGCTGGATAGAGTCCACCATGTGTTTGTTCTATATACATTTCAGCGAAACGAATATACTTAAAAAGAGAATCGTTCATGGCAGCCCGAACCCGATAATCGAAATTCAATGCTGAAAACGTCGAATCATAGCGCACAAAAGGATGCTGGGAGAATAAATCCTGCCGGAGGGAAACCCCTACATACAAACCAGGGAAGGGATTACCTTCGATAGAGCCATACACTCCTCCAGACACACGATCCCGGGATAACTGAAGATTTTGAGAAACAAGCTCACCAAGTGAATCGACACGAGAGCGGTTTGAGGGGTAAAACGAATGAAACTGCCCAGCCACAAAACGACCAGCTTCCACCATCGCTCCCGCGGTGAACCTGATACGGTTAAAATCACCATACACATGAGGAAACCGAACAGCGAAACCATCGGTTCTATCGGGTAAGATTTTCTGAGCAAACGCGATACCGGCTCCGTACCTGGCATCGTACCGATCGAGCATGTCGGATTCAAGAAGCAGCTCATAGACGTACACTGGCGCCTGGAGTGTATCGGCATAGGGCACAGAATCCGGGAGGGCGAACCGAAGACCTCGATCGTATTGATGTGGATGAAACTGATTGGCATCGTAATAAAAACCGGTGCCGACAGTAAAAAACCCGGGACTGTATTCTGCATAGAGCCCGCCGACAGCAAAATCGAAAATGTCGGATACCATCCCGGTTGCCACCAGATGGTTCCATTTTATGCGAGATACCAGTCCGAGTGGATGGAAAATCGAAACAGGGTTATGTGAAGAAAAATCGGATACGGCAAGTCCAGAACCAAGGTTAAAGTTGTCAATTTGCAATGCGCTGACCTCAAAAGAATCCGCTTGTTGTCCAAAGCCGACACCGACGGAGAAATACTCTACGACGTCGAAAATACCCGGTACATTCCCTATTTGGTGGAGACCAAAGGACTCATAATTCTTTTCCATCGACAGTTTGAGGCCGATATCGATCAAGGAGATTGAAAATCGCGGCTGAACGAAAAAAAACGGATAGCTTGAGTTACCTCCGGTTACGGACCCACCACGAAAGAGAAATTCACTTCGACTCTTTGATGATAGACGCATGGGAAAAGCTATCGGGTTTATTCCCCGGACATTGTGCGCCTGTTCTTCGGCGATAGTACCATAAATCTTGTCCGCGGAAAAGAGACGCTTATATGTCCCTTCCGCCGCTTTGCGTTGTATTTCTTTCTTTGCAAGCAGGTTCTCGGAAATACGGGTGCGAGAGGTGTTTTTTTGCGGCGTATCTTCGGTTGGAGTTATTCCGGAGGATTCGAGTTGGTTCTCAATGTAATCTTCACCAAAAAAGTGCTTGAGTACTGCAACGTGCCTGTTGGTGATATACAGCGGAACAGTCGGTTCTTTTCGGGGGAAGATAATCGTGGTCTGTCCTGCTCCCAGCCGCTTTCCTGTTTGTTGTGCTACGTTGCGAACGCGGGCACTTCCCTGGAGAATCTGATAACCGGTTTCGCCCGATTTTTCTTCGACCACAGCAGAAACGGCACCCGAGTCGAATTCGGCAACAGCATTTGCAGAAAACACCTTTATCAGACAGCTGGTCCCTGCTTTGGAAAAGCATCCGCCGCCAAACACCGTCACATTTATCTCTTTTCCATTCCGTCCTTGATCCTGAGCGTCCTGGACCGATATCATTATTTTGGAATTCGACCCAAGAATCAGAACCGTGCCAGATGCATGTTCCAGCACAAGGCGCGTTTGAAAAAAAGTCTCAACAATATCGTTGGATGAAACCCTCTTGCCAACCGCAAGATCTTCCCAGGTTTTCTTCTCAGATCGTTCGGACCGTGCGGTCCCGGTCAGCGCAGTCACCTCAAATTGCGATTGCGCCAAAACCGCACCCCCGGTAGCCACAATGAGCAGAAAAGCCCGCACTGTTAGTGCATACGAGTTGTGTTTTTCCGTCATGTTTACCACGTCAAGACAAAAGCGTCGTAAGTTATTTTTTAACAAGCCAATTGTATCGATCCGGATTTAAGTATATAATAATGATCGAAAGAATCACACCAAAAATGATAGCGGTCTACCGATGAAACTCATTATTCAGATTCCCTGTCTCAATGAAGAGCGCACCATCCAGGATGCCATACGGTCTCTCCCGAGGCATATCGATGGCATCGATACAATCGAGGTTCTCGTTATTGACGACGGTTCATCTGATGACTCAGCCGCTCGTGCGCGCCAGGCAGGGGCACAAGTCGTGTCCTTGCCGCGCCATATGGGGCTGGCCTCGGCATTCAGCGAAGGGGTGAAAGTGGCTCTCGAGCACGGAGCTGACATTTTGGTGAATACCGATGCAGATCTACAGTATCCTTCGGAATACATCCCCTTCCTGGTTAAACCCATTCTCGAGGGGCGAGCGGAAATTGCCATTGGTGATCGCCTGAATCAAACACCCGCGCCATTTCCACCGGGAAAAATGGCGCTTGAACGGCTTGGAAGCTGGTTTGTGAAGAGCTTTTCCGGGGTGCCGGTCAAGGATGCCGCGAGCGGATTTCGGGCGTTCGGGAAAGAAGCGATGGAGTTTATGTTTCTTCACGGGAGATTCTCCTATACGCTTGAAACCCTGGTGATGGCCGGCATGCTCAATCTCCGCATTGCTAATGTGCCAATTACAAGTAAACCGACCAACCGGCCGTCGAGGTTGTTCTCCAGCGTTCCCCATTATATTACCCAGTCGATGGTGTCCGTGCTTCGCGCGTACCTGATGTATTATCCACTCAAATTCTTCGTCTCCCTTGGCAGCGTTTTCCTGGCCGGGGCGCTTCTATTGGGGTCACGCTTCCTTGTTTTCTATTTCCTGGAAGATGGTGCAGGTCATGTGCAATCTCTCATCCTTACTGCCATTCTCGCTACTTTCGGAGTGTTATGTATGATTGTCGGGATGATCGGTGATGTGGTGGCGGCCAATCGACGCCTGTTAGAGGACCTTCGCCTCTGTATGACTCGACGTAACGGAAACGGAGAAAAAGAAAGCATGGACCTCCGGGATTACGATGAAAAATCGATTACACCGGTATAGACTACCTGCCCTGGTCTTCGTCTGGTTCGTTCTGGCACTTCTGGTTTTCTATCGTGGACACCTCTTCTCAAACGATTCCCTCACGAAATTGCGGTCCGCCCAGAGCTTGCTCGACCATGGCGATTTCGATATCGTTGCCCGGGATGGGGTGTTCGGAATCACCGGAAGCAACGGGCGTGATTATCCGTATTTTCCCCTTGGATCGATACTGGCCTACCTCCCTCCCGTGGCGGTATGGATAATAGCGGGAGCGGCTGGAATTTCGATGCCGGACTTTGGTGTAAAAGCATGTGTCGCATTGTCTACATTGCTCACAACCGCGATAACGGGCCTTCTTCTTTTCATTTACTTACAAAACAGGGGCATTTCGACCAGAAAGTCGTTCTTCTTTTCCTCCGGGGTCCTCTTTGCAACCCTGCTACTTCCATATAGCAGTAGCGGGTGGACCGAGCCAGCGGCGCTCATGTGGACGCTTGCGGCAGTGACCGTGCTTGGGAGAATCCGAACTCGGACTACCAGTCAGTGGATGTTATTCGGAGTTTTCGGTGGTATCGCGGCATTGATGCGGATCGAGCTCATAGTGTTTTTTCTGTTAGTTCTTTTGTTTGACATTGTACAACACAGAATGGCGGTTTGGCAGGCCGCGGGAGCCCTGATCGTGCTCCTTCTGTTTTTCTCCCTCAACCTCTGGTTCAACAATCACCGATTCGGTTCCCCGTTCTACTTCGGTTACTTTTCTTCGGCTAATCCCGACGCCGCGGGATCGGATCCTGGTTTGGCGGCGCAGACCGCGGGATCATTTTTTCGACGTCTTCACTTACGTAGCTATCTTCCGAAATTGAGCGCAATGGCATTTACGTTCGGAAAAAATCATTTCTTCTGGGCCGCCCCCCTCCTAATGCTTACACCCATTGCACTCTGGGCGAACAAAGCTGGATTGAAGAAAACCGGCTCCATTCTACCGGCTGCGTTCGTATCCCTTCTGGTAGTAACCGGACTGGGATACAGCACCTGGTCATGGTCGAACAGATATATTTACATTTTTGTCCCTTTGCTTCTTCTGCCGATTGCATTTGTTTCACTCCGGGAACGGGCCGTTTTCAGACGTGCGGTATACGTATTGGGGGCATTCGGTTTGGTTGTGTCTGTTTCGGCAACATTCGTGAACTACCATGTCGTTCTTGAAAGCCTCGTGCTCCAGAATGGGGTGGATTCCGTCATGCGGGATTCTTTATGGTCGATACAGAATGCGCCGATCTGGCACCACCTGATATACTTCCCCGAGCGTCTGATCAAAACAGTGCAATTGGCCACAGGCATTCGCCAATCCGGAAGCTGGTCTCAGGCACGAATTGAGTATCTGGATATGTGGCCGGTGGGATTGAGTACCGCTGGTGTTCCCCCACCATTGAGTTTTCTCTTGTGGCTGGGGTTGGTCGCCGTGACTGTTTGGTTGTTCTTCATTGTCGTCAACCGTCTTAGGTCAGAGCCGAAATAAGGAAAAACACCCATGGTCGTTTTAGTGGACATTTTGCATCCAGCGCACGTTCATTTTTTTGCGCCGATTCGGACACAGCTTCTGGCCCAGGGCCATCGGGTCATTGTAACCGTCCGTGATAAAGAGATTGCAGCGGTTCTTCTGCAAAGAATGGATATTCCATTTACCCTGATAAGCCGTCAAAAAGCAGGGCTCCGTCTTATCGGTGAGATGCTGATTCGGACCGGGAAGCTTTTGCGTATCTGCCGGAAGGAAAAGCCGGATCTTCTGATGGGAATCATGGGGCCATCGATCGCGGTTGCCGGCAAAATACTCCGGATTTCCGCCTGGGTATTTTACGATACCGAGAACGCCTGGATTACCAATTGGTTTGCTTACCCCTTGGCCGAACGAATCTATACACCAGAATGCTACGGGGGAAAAACACGGGGTAACCAAATTCGATATCCCGGCTATCATGAGCTGTCATACCTTCATCCCTCTCGATTTGAGCCCAGTAGGACTGTTCTGCAACAATGTGGCCTCAAACCGGATGATCCGTTTATTGTGGTACGATTCGTTGGATGGGCTGCGTCGCATGACATTGGTGAGAAAGGTCTTACGGCGGATCAAAAACGCGCAATCGTTTCGACCGCCGCTACATTTGGTAAGGTCTACATTACTTCGGAATCGAAACTCCCGGCGGATCTCGCCCAGCATGCGCTTCCCGGACCACCTGAAATCATTCACCATGTGTTGGCTTTCGCGCGTCTGTTTATCGGTGAAAGTGCCACAATGGCATCCGAAGCCTGTGTCCTTGGTACGCAGGCCGTATTCATTTCAGATACGGGTAGGGGATATACGACCGAACAGGAGCAGCGCTACGGGCTTGTTCGGTGTTTTACGCGAAGACAGCTCGGGGAGGCTCTTTCTTTTGTAAAACATAATCTCTCGGATGCACAGGCAGGTGGGAAAACCAAACGCGCGCACCAGCAGCTTCTTGCCGAACGGATCGATGTTACCGAGTACGTCATGAACCAAATCCATGAATTTATGCCAAAGAAATCATGTTCCCCAAAAACCGGAGACCGGTAATCATGTGCGGAATAGCAGGATTCGTGAACGATGCAAGAGAAACTGTTCTTACCGGCATGCTGAAACGAATTGCACACAGAGGACCCGACGGTTCGGGTCACCGCATGGTCGATCGGGTGGGCCTCGGCAATGTCCGATTGAGCATCATTGACCAAAAAGGCGGCGGTCAGCCGATGACCGATGCATCGGGCCGCTACACCGTAGTGTATAATGG
This sequence comes from Chitinivibrionales bacterium, assembly GCA_041641555.1. Classification (GTDB taxonomy): domain Bacteria; phylum Fibrobacterota; class Chitinivibrionia; order Chitinivibrionales; family WJKA01; genus JBEPYC01. Next base: position 12,023 of record JBEPYC010000053.1, read on the forward strand.
GGAACTGTACGGGTATCGACGAATTCGCGACCAGTTGATCAAAGATGGTGTTTCCCTCCGGTCGGCGTGCGATACCGAACTGCTTCTTCCCTTGTATCGCCGGTACGGAGCGGACATGTTCGGGCATCTCAACGGCATGTTCGCTTTTGTGCTTTACGACAAGGAAGAAGAGCGCCTGGTGATTGCACGGGATCACCTGGGCATAAAGCCACTGATATATACACGCATTGGCACATCTCTCTATTTTTCTTCAGAAATAAAATCCCTTTACGCTGTACCAGAGTGGAACGCGACACCAGATTTCGATGCCTGGCATACGTTTCTCAATGTGCGGTTTCCCCCAAGCCCCCATACGCTCTTCAATGATGTCTGGAAACTTCCTCCCGGCTGTTACATGGTTGTCCAGCCCAAGGGCAGGAGCCAATGGGCCAACGAAGCACACGAACTGGTTCGAGAAATCGATCTGGAAGATAAATTGGCGCGGGTGTACCGATACTACGTACCCCATGCAGCTGCAACAAGTGTCCAAACCATCGAAGATGCCGCGGAAGCCTGCAGTAAAACACTGCAAACGGTTGTCGATGATCAGCTCATAGCCGATGTGCCTGTGGGGATATATCTCTCGGGCGGACTGGATTCTTCGACGTTGACCGCATTTGCCGCCCAACGGCGTGATCCCGTGAATACGTTTTGTCTTGCATTCGGGGAGCCGACCGATGAAAACGAAGACGCACGGGTAGTATCCGAACGCTTCAATACTCGCCACACCGATGTCCGGCTCGAGCAGAATCCTCTTACGGAATTCCGAAAAGCCGTTTACCACATGGAAGAACCCAAAGTGAACTGCCTGCAGGGATACCTTCTCTCTGGTGAGGCACGGAAACACCAGAAAGTGGTACTCGGAGGTCTGGGTGGCGATGAGGTCTTTGGCGGGTATGATGTTTATGCAATAGGAGCATGGCTCGATCTGCTCCGCTTCTCTCCGAAGGGGATTTGCGCATCAGGGGGAGCCATCTTCAGGTCCTTGCTCAATCTATTTCCCGGGCTGCAGTGGGATCTCGCGCGCCGGGGAGCGGATTTGATGCGCGCTTTGCGGCGTCCTCTCGACGCGTACCTTCTGCTACGCAACTCATGGGATCATGATCGCTCACTTGTTCATGCAATCTACCGCAAAAATCCGCTCAATACCTCGGCGCGTCCTGTCAAAGATCATTTCGCCGGTTCTTTTCCCGGCAATGGATTATTCTCCGAATCGTTTATGAGGTTCGAGCTGCGCACCAAGATGGTCGATGATTTCCTGGCAAACGAGGATCGCATGTCGATGGCGCACGGACTCGAATCACGAGTCCCCTTCCTTGATCGCCGAATTGTCGAAATGGTTTATTCTTTTCCGGTTGCCTGGAAAATCCAGCGCGGGCAACGGAAGATACTTCTGAAAAAGATGGTCTCACACAGATTACCCGCACGAATTCTTTCAAAGAAGAAGCATGGGTTTACGTTCAATCCAGTTATACAGTTTCAGAAAGACCTCAAGGGCTTTGCATCAGAATACCTCTCGCGTGAACGGGTCGAGAACAGTGGTATTTTCAACTATGCCTATATCGAGAGAGTTTTAAACAGCAATCCCCACCCCTCTCTCAGATGGCATTACTTTCTTTTGTGGAAAATAGCCGGATATCATTTGTGGGAAGATATCTTTATCCGTAACGGCGGTAAGGTTGAATCGGAAAACAGTTGACATACTGCAGTTGGCCCTCGAGAGAGCAAAGGCAGAAGACTATCGCGGGTACAATAAGCACGACGGTCTTCTCAGTCCAATGCTTGGACCGGTTCTGGGGTGGAGCCGGGTCGGGCGGCTGGCAGCTATCCAGCTTGTCACCCGCTGCCCCTGGAATATTCGACCTCTTCTGAGGGTGCCCAGAACACGCAACCCCAAAGGCCTGGGATTGTTCGCGTATGCCAGTTTGCTTGCGCATCGTATTACAACGCAAGAAGAGTACCTCCAGGACACAAAACGTCTCCTCCAGATGCTTTCCGAAAGCGGTTGTAACCAGTTCCCTGGAATGAGCTGGGGCTATCAGTATCCGTGGCAGGATGTCGGCTTCTATGCCCCAGCAAATTTCCCGAACAGAGTGGTGACCTGCTGGATCGGGTTTGCATTCTATCGGGCATGGAAAGATTCCGGCAGGGAAGAGTATCTCGAAACGTGCAAAGAGATTTGCCGGTTTCTGAGGGAGGCGCCGAACAGGATCGTGGACACCGCCGATGAGCTTTGTTTCAGCTACGTCCCCGATAAACGGGTCAGCTGGGCCGTAATGGACGTCAGTGCGCTGTGTGCGAAGATGTTTGCCCTGACGGGCACGGCAACCGGAGACAAGGAGCTTCTGTCAGACGCCGCTCGATGCATTCGATACGTTACCAATCGGCAGACGACCTACGGAGCCTGGTTCTACACCGATCCCCCGGGCGATTCCCATATCACGCACGATAATTACCACACGGGTATCATCCTGGATTGCATTTTAGATTATATGCAAGTGGTTGGAGATCAGTCGCTTAGTGGTATCTATTCACACGGTTTAAGGTACTACGACAAAGCATTGTTCACTTCTGAAGGTGCGCCCAAATGGATGAACAACAAAACATATCCCCATGATATTCACGGTGCCGCTCAGGGAATTGTCACCTTCAGCAAAGCCGCCAAAATGGACCCGTTATGGATGGAAAAGGCCGACCAGATCCTTTCCTGGACGCTGCAAACATTGTATGATGAGGCGCGGGGCAAATTCTGGTACCAACGCACACGATTTCTCACGAAACGCTTCTCTCTGATGCGCTGGTGTAATGCCTGGATGGCGGTGGCATTGGGGGAGAGGGGTATCTAACTTGTATGCCTACATCCCTCGGAGGTCTTCTTCTATAGGAGAAAAGGGAAATGTCTCTTTCCCTGCCGCAATCTCCACCAGTAAATCCGAAATCCGTTTCACCGAATTTCGCGGATTATCCAGGTGATACTCAACGAAGTCGTTGCACTTGCCAAGATACCGATCATAATTTTTCAGAACGAGTAGAATTCGTTGGTGTAGTTCTTCCGGTGTTCTGGCACGGGGCGGAAAAAAGTCTTCCAGGTGCAGATAGTTATCGGATACCCGATAGTCCGGCGAAAACCTATCATAATTCCGATGATTCACTACTACGCACGGGCGATAGAGGAGCGCTGCTTCGATAGAGGCAACCGACCAGGAAACGATAGCAATAGAAGCATTTCGAAGGGCAGCATCTACAGTGGTTTCACGTGGTAGAATCCGAATATTCCCACAACCTGATGTATATGAAGCAATGAGAGATCCATTCTCGAGAGGATGGAGCTTAATTTGAAGCAGATAATCCGGGTGGTGACGGGCCCAATCGGTGACAATTTGAAACAGTTTTCGCTCTTCTTTGTAACGTTCCGGCCACCAGTCTGAAAAAAAAGTAACGGTATTGATTGGCCCTATGGGTGAAAGCCGGAAATCGGGCGGCAGCATGGGAGATCCGGCCCTCACGATCTTTGTAGAACCGATCTTGGGGTAAATGCGGCTGATGTTCTCCAGGGAGCTATTTCCGAAAACAAAGTAGTAGTCAAAATCATAGTTCGTATAATTCGCATGGAATGGTTGCATCCCGTGCGGAATGTGTACCGTGGCTCCAATATCCTGCATGGATCTTCTAAAGAACGAAGGAAGCACTCCATTTGAGCAGAAGAGACAT
>JBEPYC010000054.1:0-15734 GCA_041641555.1 Chitinivibrionales bacterium
TCATCATCGATAAAGGTTATCTCTTCATAGATTTCCACAGCATCTTCATGCTTGCCTTGAGCGCGGAGCACCTCACCAAGAAGCATCAAGCTCGGGATGTGAGTCGGATCGGTCGCCCGGATGTTCTCGATTGCGTCATGGGCCTGGTTGTACTTCCCGGCCTGGTGAGAAAGCTTTGCGTACAAAAACAAGGTCGGGTTGTCTCGACGGATACCCAGGAGTCGCTTCAGTTCCCCCAGGGTGTTTCTTGTGTCTCCATTTCGCCGGTACAGGTCGACCAGGCGTTTCCCAACAGTTATATCGTTTGGAGCAAGCGTCTTTGCCTTTTCAAGAGCAGAGATGGCCTTGCCATACTGGCCGGACATGGCATATCCCCGGGCCAGTGCCTGCAGCACCTGAGGATCGTCGGTGTCACGGTTGGCCTTCTCAAGCTTCTCCAGCGCCTCTTTGGTCTTACCACTCGAAAGCATCAGCTCCCCTACCCGCGCGGTGGCTTCGGGGTTCTGGGGATCCGAAGCCAGGTAAACCTGCAGCGCACGAAGTTCATCGTCTTTTTTCCCCAGGTGCCGATAGACACGCGCGATCTCGAGCCATGCCTGCGGTATCGTATCGGCCAACGAAACGGCTTTCCGAAGGTTAGCCAGCGACGAGGACAAGGTCTTCCGGTCTTTTGACAGCAACAAACCGAGGCGGAGGAAATTCCTATGGTCCGAAGAAAACGAGCGGGTGTTCTTCTCATAGTGGGATCGGGCTTTCGAAGGAGAGGACTTCTCCAGAAGGTATGCCCGGTAAAAGGCCACATCCGGGCTTCTCCGTTTACTGACTTTCGCAAACTTTTTAACCCAGTATTCTGCTTTCCGTCGCTCGCCAATCGCAATGTATGACTTGATTAGAGTTTCGGTTATTCGCGGCCACTGATCCGATCGGGTGTAGCGGTTGGCAGCAGTACGAAGTGGAGGCCAGGCCTGATTGTACTCTCCCAGATTGTACATTGATTCACCAAGCATCATCAGGCACTCCAGGCTTTGAGACATCTTGCCCTGTACCCCGCTCAGATAGGCTGCCGCATCTTCGAATCTCCGTCGATCGAAATAAAACGTACCGACTTGCAGAGCCACGCGGCTGCTCTTTCCTCCATTCGACAAAAACCGCTCGTACTGCTGAATGGCAGCTGCCGAGTCCCCCTGCGCCAGGTACGCATCGCCTAATGCCCGATAATGTACCGATGAATCGGGCTGCAGCTCAACGGCTCTCCGGTGTGCCCTGACAGCTCCCGTGTAATCCCCGGATGCCAGCTTGACCTTGCCCAACCCGAAAAGCAGCTCTGGTGTTTCACCGCCTTCTTTCAGGGCTCTCTCATACATGCGAGCAGCTTGGGCGGGGCGGTTGGCATTTCGGTAGACGTCTCCCATCTGCCGGTAGGTCGAAGCGTCGGCGATACCGGCTCGCTCGATTCGTTGCAGCGCCGCCAGTGCATCACTGGTTTTTTCGAACTCGACGGCCAGCTCTCCAAGCTTTTTGTAAATATCTGTCTGAGTGGAATCCAGACGGAAGGATGCTTTGTAGTGGGCATAGGCCGAACTCATATTCCCTGCTTTGTACTGTATGTGGCCCATCTGTTTCTGCCCTCCCGGACTTTTCCGGTCAATGAGATACAGCGTCTGCCCTTTTTTGATCTTCAAGACCGAAACTGGAATGGCTGATTCAATCGAATATAGAGAATACGTTCCCGGTTGAATCTGAAAATCAAGTACTTCTTCACCGACCTTCTGCGTTCTTGCATCTCCGTCGATTGTCACCCTCGCATCGGTAGCGCCGAAAATGGAGGGCGGATGTACGATGCTCAATCCGCTCCGGGGTTTGGCGGGCTCTTCGGCAAAAAGGCACGCAGCCGCCAATGCTACGAGAAACACGTACATACCTGTTCGGCTCTGGAAACTCATATAATTCTCCTTACAGGAAAGTTTTCATCCGCTCGAGGAGCAAAAGGTTACAAGGTTACATAGTAAAAGTAATCATGACCGGGAAGACCGGTCTAATAACCAATGTAAGCTCATTTAGGAGATCATGGTCCGAATTTTTCGTTTCATCTTTGTGACGTGGGACCCCTCCCAATAAATACGGCCGCAGTTGAGACATCGAAAGAACCGGTCATGGTATTTCTTTGTCTGTGGTTCCAGTTCTTGGATCACATCTTCTTTGGCTACTTCACACAGCAGACCATTGCACTTCATGCATCGGGCAAATGGCTCAATATCGGGTTTCAGGTCGAATCGTTTCAGCACCTCAGCCACTTGTTGCGTTGTGTTGGTAGATCGAAGACAGTAGCCGCGTTCAACCGCCCTGTGCTTGAGCAGGCCCCTATCTCGAGTCAGAATGATTCGCTTCTGTTCGCAGGCAACCCCAACGATCTGGTGATCATCGTAGTCATTCCGGTACAGAGTGTCAAAGCCGAGCATCCGAAGGTGGCGGGCCAGGCCTCCGAGGTGTACATCGCAGATAAACCTGGGCTCTCGCAACGGCTTGGGGCGAAGGCGGGTCAGATCAGCGATATCCAGACCCTCGAATTCCGGATAGACCGCGACCCGGTCATTGTCCTTGAGATGATAGGAGAAATCCACCGATGTACCGTTCACGATAATCAAATCGACCTCAGGATGCGGAACCCCCTGGGCCTCGATAGTGTCTTTGACGGAAGGATTCCCCTCGAAAGGTACTTCGTAGGCAACTTTGCGTTTTTCGGCGGGAAGAAAATCGTTGAGTTCTTCGTAGAATCGAAAAATGGCGGTGTAGAAACTCAATGTCCATCTCCTGTTGGATTTCTTCATCAAAACTACGGCTTGTGCGAATTATTTCGCTGGCACAAACTCCCCCGCTTCAGGGAATATTGCAGGCAACCCGCCCCGCCGTACCAGAAAGAGCAAACAATGTGCGTGCACTTGCATTGGCTTAGGCATCGATAGACGAATTGCACTTCTCCAAATTTAATACGATAATCACCTAGATCTGAGCAAACAGTCGGAGCTGGAGACTCTTCCCGTATATTGGATAGAACTGCGGCCCATTTTATGTAGTTTTTACCCTATTTCCGCGCCCGGAGTTCGATCCTGACCGGAAAACAATGATGGAGGAATCGTGCTAAAGCGCTTAAACTATTGCGGGGTCTTGCAGATTGCCTTTCTAATGGCAGCCATTCCCAGTTTCGCGTCTTCAGAAATTGCCTTCCCTAACGGCTCAAATGTGGTCAATGTGGTCACCGATCGCGGGGTCAAGAACGACGGCACAACCGATGTCACCGATAAGCTCAATAACATCCTTACTTCAGACAAAAATGCGGTCAAGATCTATTATTTCCCAAAAGGGACGTACCTGGTCACCGGGCAGGTGCGCGGCTTCCACAACACCAGCAGAAGTGCTTCTGCCGCAATTCATGGCCCGTGGATAGTTGGCGAAAGTCGTACGGAAACGGTGATCAAGCTCAAGGACGGCGTCTGGCCACAAGACACGATGGCGTTCGGGCACATGGGGGATTATCCGAAAAGAAACGATGAGCAAGTCGTCCTTCACACGGGTGATTGCGGTAACACGACATTCGAACGTCAGCTCCGGAATATGACTATAAACATAGGAAAGAACAATGCCGGTGCTACCGGCGTGGTATTCATTGCCAGCAACAGCGGATATATGGCGGATGTAGATATCGTGTCAGAAGACGGTCAAGGGAGCATCGGACTCTCGCTTTCGGGCATGGAAAACGGACCTGCCTACGTACGCAATGTTCGCGTGGATGGCTTTAAGCGTGGGATCTGGACTCATTCATCCTGTATGATAACGATGTCACAAATGGTTGTGGAAAACGCATCTGAGTGGGGACTTGTCACCAATCATATCGTGAATGTCGATAGTATTGCAATCACGATGAAACCCGGCGCACCCGCTGTCATGAACCTCAAATTGGGGGCACTTGTTTTACTCAACGGCTGGTTCAACGGCCAGGCCGCAGATACTGCTGCCGTCTACAACTATGGTCGAATTTTCGCTCGAAACCTCCACTCCACTGGATATCGGCGCGTTTTGCGTGGCAAGGAATGGGGCGGTTCGGTCTTTAAAGCTCCCGAGTCGAATTACCTGGCGGAGTTTAAGTCAAGGAAATCCATGGGCTTGTTCCACGATCCAGGGGTAGGCCTGAATCTCCCCGTGAAATACCCACCGCCCTTTGAGTGGGAAACCAACATGTCCAAATGGACTAACCCGAAAAAGTATAAGAATTCGAGTACGTCCTGGACCCAGGCATTCAAAAAGGCGCTCAATGAAACCGGAAAAACCAGCATTGTAATCCCGTATGGTGCCAAGTATCAGCTCGCGGATAATCTTACCGTTGGGAATGATTTCTCACTGGTGGCAAGCACCGGGGGCGCACTCAAAGGTGGCAAATCTCTGATCATCGGAGATGGCTCGGCACCGGTGGTGCGGGTCGAGGGTATTCGGGGAAAAGGAACAACAGTCGTTGTAAGTACCGATCGAACGGTGGTTTTGGAGGGCATTTACTGTGATGTCATAGCCAATGGAACAGGTGATCTTTTCGTGAATGATATCATGGGAAGCCTCACCGTCAAAAACTCCAAACAAAAAGTGTGGGTCCGAAAATTCAACAAAGAGTACACCGGAGGCCTACGGATTAACAAGGGAACCGCCTGGGTTCTCGGATACAAATCCGAGCGCTACAACCTGAAGGCACAGGTCCTTTCCGGAGCAGTTCTTGAGCTGTTCAATTTCATTAATCTCAACGTTGGAGCCCAGGAAGGCCCCAGTCCAAACGTTCCCGCATTTGACATTGTGAACGGAGACTTTTCATGTGCCCTTATGACCCAGGTGGCTCATAATTCGCCCAATTTCGACGTCATAGTTCAAGAGAAACGCGGTACGCGTGTCAAGAAACTGTACCCATCCGATAACCCCGACAATAATCATTTCGCTCTGTACACCGGGTTCAATCCATCAAACTATAACATTGTCGAGACGACCCGAAAGGAATCCCTGCGTAGTTCACATCTGCAGGATCGGCTACGGATTACAAGCACGGCCGGCTCCACCATTGAAGTCAGTGTTGGTGTTCGATCTCAATCCCGGGTTTCGGTGGAGCTTCTTGATGCCCGCGGCAGAATAGTCTACGTTTCCAACGAAAGTATCGTGCTCCCAAAAGGTACTCACAGAATAGCGCTTGAGACAGGACATCTTGCGCCGGGCGCCTACCGCATGCGGGTCCAAACCAATTCCCAGACACTGACCCGTCCAGTCGTTCTGACGTCTTCCCTTTGATCGGGTGCTCTAAAGCCACAAGCCAAGGAATCGGGCATTTCATTGATGCCCGTTTTTTTTTGCTCCAATTCGGTGGCCGTCCGAAACGTATCTTCATGAATCGGATCAAAGGAAATTGACCCGGACCACATACCATGGCATACTTGAGAAAGCACCAACGATCACACACCCCTAAGGAGATGTCACGAGGATGCAGGACTCATCGAAAAGTGAAATTCACAAACGCCTGGCCCATCTTAAAAACCTTCCCTCGAACCCGATGAGGGAAAGGGAGATTCGCGCGCTGGAGCGGACACTTCAAATGGCTCCCGAGGTAGCCGCAACCCGACGTGCCTCTGCCTCACGCCCGTCACGAAAACGCGAATCTACTCCCCGAATTGCCCCAACCGAGCCCCAGAAACCCCTTAGGCGAGTCGAATTCGAAGGCACTCGTAGGAAAATCATCATCCGCAAGGCATCCCCTCAGAAGCCCCGCGATGACCAGGAATCTGAAGCAGACCGTCGTGCACTCGAAGATGCAAAACGGAATATTCGGTCACTTCGTGAAGGTTCTCATTTTGGGATGAGCTGAAAAGACCGCCAGAACCAGTTGGCCACGTGGCCTGTATTGGGCAACGATACACCAAATCCTTAGTCGCATTTTTTCTGTAAGCTCTGTATTGTCTGAATATGGAGCAGTTTTTTTCATAACCTGGAGGTACTATGATCAGGATTTCTACCCCCATTATGGCAAGTCTCTGTTTGTTTGCTGTTGTCTGGGCGCGGGACCCCGTCACGTTGGTCGCCATTCAGGACTTCCCGAATATCAATGTGAACGGGTTTGTTACCGCTTACAAGGATAACAACCGCAAAGCCTTGGCCGTCAATGCTAAATTTCATAAAGATAAGTATGGCGCAGCTAATACTACGTTCGACGGGGCTTCGGGTACCTACGACATCACCATTGTTACTCTTACGGAAACCGATGGCGAGTCTACCTACCGTCTTGTTATCGGTGGTACGCAGATTGGCTCCTTTCAGAATCCTTCGTCAAACCAGGATTACAAAGAGATCGAGCATACCTGGGAAGCGGTTACAGTGAATTCAGGTGACGAGATTCAGGTAGAGTTTAACACGCATACAAACGGCAAAATCCCTGAAGGAAGTGGTACTGCTTATTCCAGAGGAAGATGGCGAAGACTGGTTCTTACACCAGTTTCGGTATCATCATCTCAGTCATTCATTCGAAAACAGCAATTAACCATTCCAGGCCAGAATTCCCAGATGTTTTCGGCAACCGGGCGCTCGATGACTTCGAGTCCTGCGCGCAGTACATCCGGAAGCATCATCGGCAAACGTGGTGTCACGATCAATCTGAAGTGATCCTGAATACCCTACACCTTTTGGCTCTCCCGGGTCGGCATCGGTTCTGATGCCGGCTTTTTGGCACCCCTGTCAACTGTCCCCATTCATCATACCGGCGAGATTACCGCAGCACCCCCCCAAAGAAATAGCGCGATGTCCTCTCGAACACCGCGCCTTTGTTGCCAGAGCCCTCTGTGTTTCTTTTTATTTGTACAGATTGTAGAAGCTCTTCAGTCCCTCGTACACGGCCCGCTCACCAAGCTCTTCTTCAATTCTGATGAGCTGATTGTACTTGGCGATACGGTCGGTACGCGATGCCGATCCGGTTTTGATCTGACCGCAGTTTGTGGCCACCGCAATGTCGGCAATTGTTGCATCTTCGGTTTCGCCCGAGCGGTGAGACAACACGGCAGTATAGCCGGCTTTCTGCGCCATCTGAACAGCATCCAGCGTCTCACTGAGAGAACCGATCTGGTTGACCTTGATAAGGATCGAGTTACAGGCACCCTTATTAATTCCATCGGCCAGACGTTTCGGATTTGTTACGAAAAAATCATCACCGACGATCTGGATTTTGTCACCCAGCTCTTTGGTCATAGTGACGTAACCGTCCCAGTCATCCTGATCCAGAGGATCTTCAATCGAGATGATCGGGTAGCGATCGACCCAGTCACTGAACAGTTTCACCATCTCATCGGCATTGAACAGCTTGTCCGGATTGGATTTCCAGAACTTATAGCCCTTCTTTCCGCCTTCATCCCAGAGTTCAGATGAAGCGCAGTCCAGAGCAATTGCGAAATCCTTGTCACGCCCGGCTTTGTAGCCGGCCTTATCGACGGCTTCCATGATAAACTTCAGAGCTTCTTCGTTGTCCAGGTTCGGCGCGAATCCACCCTCATCACCAACCGAAGTATTATGCCCGGCTTTCTTGAGAACACCCTTGAGATTATGGAACACCTCACAAACCATACGGATCGCTTCGGACCAGTTCTTTGCACCAACCGGCATCACCATGAATTCCTGGAAATCGATTTTGTTATCGGCATGCTTTCCACCATTGACGATATTGGCCATTGGAACAGGAAGCTGACGAGCATTGGTGCCGCCGATGTAGCGATACAGCGGAAGTTCCGTATCACCGGCAGCTGCTTTGGCACAAGCCAGCGAAACGCCAAGAATCGCATTGGCTCCCAGCTTACCCTTGTTCTCCGTACCATCGAGGGCAATCATCGTTTCATCGATCTCTCTCTGCAGCGAGACTTCCATACCGGTAATTGCTGAAGCGATCTTGTCATTAACATTGGCAACCGCTTTCTGAACACCTTTTCCAAGATAGCGTGATTTGTCGCCATCACGAAGCTCGACAGCTTCGTAAATCCCGGTTGATGCTCCCGAAGGAACTGCTGCACGGCCCAGAACACCGTTGTCCAGAATGACATCGACTTCGATCGTCGGATTTCCGCGAGAATCGATAATCTCTCTTCCCTGTACGCGAGCAATAGTACTCATGCTGTCCTGCCTTTGCTGTTATGGTTAAACTTTACGCGGTTTTTGATAGTTCGTGGTCATAAAATATAAAGACTCTGCAAAATACTGCTCTGACGGCGGAAAGACAATGCATCGGGACCCATACCAGACCCGAAAGCACTCATTAAAGGTCTAAACCTGCGCCCGGTACTCGAAATAATCGAAATCAGCATGCAGGCGACGGCCGCTCATGTCCTGACAGCACATTCCGACAAATGCCCCCGTGAAACCCGGTAGATGCGTGCAGTAGTCATCGGAGAGAATTGTGGCGTCCAAAACATCCCCCGCCTGCTTCCAGGTGATACCGTCGTGCGAGCAAAAGAACCGAAGATCTTCTGTTGAAAACACCGCCCGCAGGTAAAACTTCTTCCAGCCGGTCACATCGATTCCATCGCCCAGTGGTTCGTCGTAGTTGTATACATTGTCGACCAGGCTTATTCCCAGGTATCGTTGTGAACCGCTGTCGTTTCCACGTACCCGAAGATAATAGTAGTTGTTCGTGTCGTACCAGCAGATAAGACCGGCTTCCTGCTGAAACGAAACCGGTGAGAAATCCATGCACGTTTCGACGGTACACTGGAAATTTTGGAGACGACGGGCGATCATGCTCTGATGATGGAGAGAACGAAGAGACTCTCGGCCATAGATTCGCAGATGTCCCGGGCGCTGAGTGAGCGACACCCAGGATTCATCGGAGGGATCTCGAAGAGAATTCCAGTGCATCCCAAGCTCAGTTCCGTCGAAATTGTCCCGGGCGGGTTGCTCCGGCCAGGGCTCAAGCGGGAGTCCTGGAGCGGGCGTTGTTTCCGGGGGATTGTTGCCCCTCGAAACCAGCCGCAACCAACCGCTGTCGGTCCATTTGCATTCGGAAAGTGCCGTTTCCCGCCCCAGTATACACCGGCGGTGTTCACCAACCGGTCGGCTGCAAAGAAACGCCATGTACCACTTGCCGTTCTGTGTCTTCACAACCGAGGCATGCCCTGCTTTCTGGAGTGAAAGCTCGGGTTTTTCTCTCGATGTCAGCATGGGATTCTCCGGGTCCACCTCGTACGGACCTTCGATTCTCCGAGATCGTGCCATCGTTACGGCATGGCCCCAGTTTGTTCCGCCTTCGGCGGTCATAAGATAATACCAGCCATTTTCTTTGTATACATGAGGTCCTTCGGTGACCCGGAGATCGGTTCCCTCAAAAATGGTGCGGATCGGCCCAACCAGCTTCTGCTGGTCGGGATCGTATTGCTGAAGCACAATGCCGGCAAAAGGGTGCGTGCTTTTCCGATGATCCCATAGCATGTTGAGAAGCCATTTCGAGCCGTCTTCATCGTGGAAAAGCGAGGGATCGAAACCGGAACTGTTCAAAAAGATCGGCTCAGACCAGGGACCCATGATATCAGGCGCAGTGACCAGATAGTTATGCACGTCTTTGACGTGACTTCGCCAGACCCGCATATTGCTGTAGATACAATAGAAGAGCCCCTCATGGTAACTCAAACACGGAGCCCATACCCCGCCCGAGTTTGGATTCCCAATCAAATCCAGCTGGCTGCGACGAGTGAGCACATACGTCAGCGGCCGCCAATGCACGAGATCCCGGGAGTGATGAATTCGTACGCCCGGAAACCACTCGAAGGTTGAATTCGCGATATAGTAATCGCTGCCGACCCGGCAGATCGACGGATCAGGATGAAAACCTGGAAGGATTGGATTATGAATGGTCATATTCAGTTGTAGAAAATATGCCCTGGGAAGACGTGGCATTGCTTCAAATGTGAATAATCCTGCGCTGGGCACTCATATATTTTCGGGGGAAACCTCGTACCTTAACCACCACATCTCCGCTCTTGATCATGGACCATCTGCTTGAAAACTACCGCCAGGCCTATGCCTTAGCTTCGGAAGATCATAGCTCTCCACACGCCACGATTCTTCTGCCAAACAGCAGTACCAGGGGACTTCGGATTTTTTGTTCGTGTTCCACCGGGAGCTACGCAAGCTGCGACCACGCCGTGCTTCTCAAGGACCTGTTCATTGCGTCTACTGCTGAAATCGACGCTGCAGGTGGGCACTTCTGGAAGCCTTTTTTGTCTTCCGCTTTTTACAAACTACTGGTACCGTTCAATCGCTACATGCCTCTGTCACCGGAAAAGGCTTCGTTTTCCGATTCACCGAGTGGTCTCCGTGAAATACTGGATCAGAAATCAACGTGGCATATACGCTTTTTCCCCGACACCTCATTTGGCAAACGACTTCGTTCGCGCCTGGAAACATCCGAATCCGGTCATTTCACGCGCGGAGATCTGTTCAAGCGGCTCGAAGGCTTTGTGCTGAGCGAAACTGAGCGTAAGATGATCGATGCGGGAGCCGAGACATCCCGGCTCAATGACGAGCGATCGACCTGGTGCCGCGTAGCGTACCACCTCTATCGAGAGAACATGCTCGAAACAATCAGTGCACATCTTTTCTTTGAATCATCAGAACGCGCTCTGGTAGTTGAGTGGAAAAATAAGACCGGCGAAGTACTTCTCGGTGTACGGGTTCCGGCCAAAGTCGCCTGGGAAACCGCCCGGGCAGTTTCGGCCTGGAGCAATGGTTCAATTGGCTTCTTGCTGGAAAGCGCTCCGGCTGAAATCATGTTCCAGCTTCAGGAACCCGGAGGTGTCAAAGGACCTGTTCGCATCGAGCCTGTCATAAACTCCGCATGTCCAGATGAAAAGCCTCGATATCAGGGGGTATGTGAAGACTACATTTTCGATCGTTGCTGCTATATTCCTGCTGAGAACAAGCTTGTCATCTTTTCTCCCTCCAGCCTCAAGATACTCGCGAAACGGTGGCATTCTGCCAGGACAATCAGGCGGAAGGACTTCTCGACCATTCTCGAAGAGCATGCGGATGTTTTCTCGATGGGACAGGTACTCGATCTCTTTACGGTCAGCAACGAGCACAATTTCGGACGGTTTATCGACCTCCCGCTTCTGAGTAAGGCAAAGGATATTTCGATCACGCCTATCGATCTGGAATCGGGTCGCTGCCGAGTAGACGCATCGGTGCAGTTCGATGGATGCGCGGTAGGACTGGATACCATTTTAAGGGCCCGTCGCGAAGGCAACCGGTACGTTGTTTCAAATGGTGGCCTGATCGACTGCAGCAGTGAGTCTATCGAAAACCTTGCAGGAGACGGCTACTTCGGGAAGCAATCTGCCGAAGGGGTTCTGAGCCTTTCACGAGCCGAACTCCTGCGCCTGAAAGCCGCGGGTGTGGCCGAAGTGCACATCGAGGGTACGAACGAGGTCTCAGACGAACTGAAATCGCTTTTTTCGCTCGCGCCGGCCCTGCCCCTCCGCAAACCTCGCAGTCTTAAGAGTAAGCTCCGCAGTTATCAGCGCAAAGGTGTCCAGTGGTTGCTCTTTTTATGGGACAACCATCTGGGCGGCCTCCTTGCCGATGAAATGGGACTGGGTAAAACGCACCAGGCATTGGGACTCATGACCGCCCTCCGGGAGCAGCGGAAAAGCCGAAAGCCCTTTCTGGTTGTGTGCCCGACGACCGTTATCAGCCACTGGGAGAATCTGCTCAACCGGTTTGCTCCTGGAATAGACAGTATGGTTCACCATGGGTCTGAGCGTGCATTGGACAGTAATGGGAAACTCGATTGCATCATCACCTCCTATGGAGTTCTCCGAAACGATATCGAGCATCTTCGCAGTTTTTCCTTTGATCTGATCATTTTCGATGAAATCCAGTGCCTGAAAAACCGGGCCACACACAGCAGCCGTGCAGCGGCCCAACTTGAAGCGCGATGCAGGCTTGGGCTCACCGGAACACCGGTACAGAATAGTCCCGGAGACCTCAAAGCACTATTTGACCTGGTTCTTCCCGGGTTTCTTGGCTCGGATGAGCGATTCAGAAAAGAATTTCTCGATCGGATGCAGGGCAGCAATGCACCGTATGCGGCCGAGCGTCTCCGCAGGCGAATCGGGCCGTTTATCCTTCGACGTCTCAAGAACAAAGTAGTCAAAGAACTCCCATCCCGTATCGACGATGACCGGACCTGCGACATGACACCGCCCCAGAGGACCCTTTATCTGGAAGCATTGGCCACTCGAGGAGCTTCGTTGATCGATGACCTCAAGGATAATGACGCACCAATACCGTACATGCACATTTTCGCGCTCATGGGGTATCTGAAACAGCTCTGTAATCACCCTGCCCTTGTGCGGGATGATCTCTCCGGGGAGGGTATAGGGTGCGCCAAATGGGACCTTTTTCTGGAGTTGCTTTCTGAATGCCTCGAAGCCGGGCAGAAAGTGGTTGTGTTCTCGCAGTATCTTGGAATGCTCGACATGATCGGACAGCATCTGAACTCTGTGGATATAGCGTATGTTAAGTTGACGGGTTCTACAGCAAAGCGAGGAGACGTTCTCCGAAGATTTCAATCAGACAGCTCATGTCGAGTTTTCCTCGGGAGCGTCAAAGCCGGCGGGGTCGGGATCGATCTCACTTCTGCAAACACCGTTATACACTATGATCGATGGTGGAACGCGGCCGTGGAAGATCAGGCAACCGACCGGGTTCACCGAATTGGTCAAAAATCATCGGTACAGGTTTTTCGATTGATTACCAGAAACACCATCGAGGAGCGAATCGATTTAATCATCAAGCGAAAGCGAAAACTTTCCGAGTCGCTTCTGCCCGAGGACTCTGCCGAGTCTCTCAAATCATTTTCACGAGAGGAGCTTCTTGAAATCCTCGGAGCATGACACCCGAACCAGTGGCATGCCCCTCCTGGCAGACTGGATGTTGTGGAGTTGTTAAGGAGAACGGCTCGGTGCAGTTCTTTTCTATGCATAACGGAACCAGTATCTTCTGCCTGATACTACACCAATTTGTAGACCCGGTCATACCGTACCCGTAAATCAGATGTTATATTAGTGTCTCGGAACGATATCATTTTCCTCTCTCCGTTTAGCCTGTCTCCCTCCGCAGTGCTCAGGCGAAAGGTACTCTCATGAAATCACGCGTACTTCGATGGATTCTGTTTTCTGCCGGAGCAATCTGCCTCCCCGCCCTGTTTCTGGCCGCCCAACGCTCCGATTCTGGCTACATCGTGAGGACGGTAAAGAGAGGAGAAACGGTGAGTCTGCTCTGCATCGAAATCTACGGTCATTACACTCCCAAGATGGGTAAGGCATTCGCCAGTGCTAACCCTAAAGTCAAAAACATCGATCTCATTTACGTTGGACAGCGACTGCGTTTTCCTGATCCGAAGACAGGCCAGGCCTCCGGAGGATCATCGTTTTCCGTCGAAAAAAATCCTGTACAGGGAGTCGTTACGTACATGGAAGGCTCGGCGAAAGTGAAGTCTTCGGGCACTGGAACGGCCAGTGACCTTACGGTAAACAGCCTTGTCCAGCCCGGCGACACCATCGAAACCACCGGAAAAGGGCGCGTGGAACTTCTCATCAACAAAGAATCGGTCGTTCGTGTTCGGGAGAACAGCCGCGTGGCCGTGAAAGAGTACCGCGACACAAAAAAAGAGAAAGGATCGACCAAAGTGGATTTTTCCCTGGGCACCGTGTGGACCAGGGTGAAAAAGTTCAAAGACTCGGTCATGCGATTTCAGCTCGAGCTTCCTACCGCAATGGCCGGCGTTCACGGAACGGTCTACCAGGCCAGCGTGGAAAATGACAGCTCCTCCGAAGTTTCGGTGTACGAGGGCGAAGTCAGGGTTGCAGGGACTGCTTCAAATCCCCCCAAGCCCACGGCAGGCCTTTCCGAATCAGGCGGTCCGCATGAGGTCGCCGGTCCGCATGAAGTCAGTATGGAGGAATGGACCCGGGTCATTCGGGATATGCAGAAGATCTATATCGATCAGAAGGGCAACGCCTCCGAGCCGTCTTCGTTCTCCCGGGAATCCGATGATGAATGGGTGAAATGGAATGAATGGCGCGATCGAAGAATTGCACGGATGTTTGGAGAAATTTAGATGAAGAAAGCGCTCCTCTTTACTGCCGGTACCTTGATTCTCATCATCAGTGTGTTTGTTTTTCGGTTTCTTGGCATAAACGAACTTGCGTATAGCCTGAACTATCTCGTTCCGTCCGGGGAAAGGCCCGATTCCGTAGCCATCGTCGGCATCGATATCAAGAGCATCGAACAGTATGGTTCCTGGCCATGGAATCGAACCACCATCTCCCGTCTGATGCGTGCGATCCAGTCGGTTTCTCCTCGCGCTGTCGCTCCGGACGTTCTCTTTTTGAGGCGCAATGACAGCGGCGGATCCGACTCTCTGGCAAAAGCCTTCTCTGAGATCTCCAACCTGGTGCTCCCGTTCCGTATCCATTCCTTTGCGACAACCTCCAGCAACTCAGCCGCGGGAGTCCCGGTACCAATCTACAAGTACCGTTTCATAGACATCAGAGATAGATCTTCGCTCGAGGATGCGCTCCTGTACAAGGCAGCCGAGATCACCTCCGCCGATACCTTGTTCACTCAGCATGCACGCTACGGAGGATTTGTTAATATTTCTACAAAACGAACCTCTCAGAAAGTAACCGAAGCTATCCATGTCATGCGCGTGGGTACCGAATACTTTCCATCATTTGGATTATCTGCCGCCGCCGCGTTTCTGAACATCGGGCATACAGATATCACCCTGAAAAAGGGACCATCAGTAACCATAGGTGCTCACACTGTTCCTTTGTCGTCCTTTGCCGGGTCAGCATTCATCAATTATCGCGGTCGAACGGGAACCGTACCCACGATCTCCGCGGCTGATGTCCTCAATGGAAGTGCGGATGTAGCGGAGCTTTCAAACAAGCTTGTGTTTGTGGGGGTAACCGAACCCGGCATTGTACAGGATTTTTTCACCACACCCGTTGGGCCGGACTTCCCCGGGGTGGAAATATGGGCCACGGTCGCTTCTGATCTTCTTCAGGGCAGCTGGGTTCGCTATGGCGGAGGTATCCCCGGGGCTATTAACTGGATCATCATGTTCGCTATCTTCCCGGGCCTTGCCCTTGTTTTCCCCTACCGAAAACGTATGACGGCGCTGGGCATCGCCACCGGCACCGTGGTTGCAAGCTTCATTGCCGGAGTCGTTTTCTTCCGTCTCACTAATTATTTCTGGAATCCCCTCGGCCATTCTTCTGCCTGGGTTCTTTCGCTGGTCTGGCTGTCGCTCCAGAAAGCCGATCCTCATCTTACCTCTGAGGCTCTGATAGACTTCGAGCCCAGGGCCTCCGCCAAATCCGGCACCCTGCCACCGGCCACCAGGGAAGACTACATACGGGATATTCCCGATGTGGAAAGTGCTCAGCATGTCTTATCAAAACTCCCTGAGGGCAGCTCACCCTCACCTGAGGCTTCGGCTATCGAAGTATCTGATGCCACTATGGTGGAAGCCGCTATCGCCCCCCCGAATCCAAGCACTCCGCCAGCAGGGAGCAGAATAGAAGCATTCAGCCACCTCTGTAACGGCCATATTATCAGACTTTTGGGTTCGGGTGGAATGGCCGATGTCTATCTGATCTGGAATCCGCGCATGG
>JBEPYC010000055.1:0-15496 GCA_041641555.1 Chitinivibrionales bacterium
GTGGAAGCCGGAAACACGCGGGATGCCCTGTACATCGTAAACAGCAAGCAATCTACAGATGCACAGTTTTACCTTTCGGCCGGCAAAATGTACTACAACCTTGGAAAACTCGAAACATCACTTAACTTCCTGGATAAAGCGATGCAGCGTCCGAGTGCGGTCCGGAGCCGCCGCCATGTCCTCAACGGGGCACTCTATTACACGGCTTTGATCCGGACTCAGCAGTACAAAAACTCTCCGTCTCCCGATAGTCGGCTTCTTGCTTCTCAGTCCTGGTGGTCAGTAAAACGCGCACTCACCGGAACTCCAAATGACCCACGGTACCAAAAAGCCGTCACGGAGCTTGCCAGTATCAAATGAGCCGCCATCCTTTTCGAACGAAATATAGTAAAGCTTGAATTTTTACAGGTCGGCTACTATTTTAGGGATTCTTAAGAGTCCAGCATTACAAGAGGTACCCACTATGAAAACAGATCGATTCGCTCTCATTATGTTGATTGCCCTCACCGCTTTCGTGGCCACCCTGCAGGCAGAAACAAAGCTGGGCGGAGAGCTTTCCCAAAGTAATTTCCACCAGGCAGGTAACCCGTATCTGGTCGAGGAGGACCTCATCATCCCTCAGGGAGAAGAAGTGGTCGTTGGTGAAGGGTGCGTCTTTCTCTTCAAGGCGTTTACCGGCATTCGTGTCACCGGGAAACTGGTAGTCGAGGGTACTTCCCAAAATCCGGTTATCTTCACTTCCATGTACGATAAGGAATTCAATGACGAAAGTAAGCAGCTCGCCAATCCGTTTGACTGGAACGGTATCTTTATCGCCCAGAATTCCGATGGCGCCATTTTGCGCAACTTTCAGCTTCGTTACTCGGTTTACGGTGTAAAATCTCAAAACGAAGAGATCATAATCCAGAATGCACGTTTTCGACAAAACGGCCAGCTTCATTTCACTGTCGATGAAAAGATTCAGTACGTTCAGGATGACATACCATTCTCCTACGGTTCGCGCGAACTGAATTCGGAGAATGGTTCGGAATCCACTTCCGATAAGAAGTCAGCTTCCACCAAGGGAAAGTCACGCTCTCCGCGACGAACGGTGCGAATGGTTTCGCTTGGAACCGGCGTTGTTGGTGCTGCTCTGGGCGCGACCCTGGGGGTCATGGCCAGTCAGAGCTATCAGCAGTGGGGCGAAGCTCAGGACGTTTCCGTGTACAACCAGAAACAGTCTGAATTTAACGGTCGGCTGGCAGGAAGCATCGCCTTTGGCACACTCGGACTTCTGGGCCTTTCTGGTTTCGGGATTACGTTTGTCTTCTGAACGGATGAGCCATTTCACCGGGTACATCGAGGGTTATTACGGAAAGCTTCTCACCTGGACGGACCGGTTCCAGCTCCTCGACGCCCTGGCCCGTCTCTCTCTTAACACCTACCTTTACGCTCCTAAAGAGGACATCTATCATCGGATAGAATGGCGGAAGCCGTACCCAAAAGCGTGGAAAACCGAGTTTCAACGGTTCGTTACTCATGCACGCAGAAAAAAGATTCAGGTAGTCCCTTCGATAGGCCCCGGCCTCTCCTTTAACTACTCAAGTGCCAACGATTACCGGGCCCTCCTTAAGAAGCTGGCGACGTTCGTAGACTCGGGAGCCACAACACTGGCCCTGCTGATGGATGACATACCGCCGGAGCTGCCTTCATCGTGTCAGGCCGACTTCAGCTCTCTTGGGGAAGCTCACGGCATATTGCTGCAGAATCTCCTGGCAGATCTTCGAGCGAACCAATCCAGAGGCGTCTCTCTCTGGTTCTGCCCCACGGTCTATACCGATCAGTTCATTGGCGAAACCGGCGACTCACAAACCTATCTCCATGACCTTTCGTCTGTAATGCCAAAGGAAATCACCGTCCTCTGGACAGGACCCCGAGTAGTATCGCCGGTTCTAAACAAAAAGACACTTTCGGAGATCAGTAAACAATTTGCCGGGAATCTCGTCATATGGGATAATTATTATGCCAACGATTACTGTCCCCGCCGATTGTTTTTCGGCCCCTTCCGGGGCCGCAATAAGAGTCTTTTTTCCCTGACCCGCGGTCTTCTGCTCAATCCAACGGGACTTCCCAATACGGACATCTTTCTGTGTCACCTGCTCTCCGGTCTGGTGCATGGCTTTTCTCCTTCGAAAGCATGGTCGAAAACCATTGGTAAGATCGGGTATGCAAAGGCGCTCCAGGCGATATCTCCGTTTTTCGATTCCCCTTTCGCGCAGATTCCTCCATTGACCAGACTTCACACAGACAAGCTCGAGAACGCGCTCAATACGCTGATATGGCAGTGGAAATCTTCATTGCAGACCGAATGGTACCCCTACTTGTTTGACTTCGATACTGATTTGAAATTCCTGAAAAAACAGAAGACCGGCCCGGACTCAGAATGGATTCACAAGAAGTACCCTCCTGTACTCGCGCGCATTCTGGAAGGTCTTGGAGCTGAATGAACGGTGCCTCGATCGGTTGACACGGACCAAACTGGACCACGGCAAGTTATGAATGCTGAGCAGCTGAGACTTCCCCTTGAAACTCCTCCGCTAAGCTTCGAGGAGATAAGTGCCACCTACGCCTCCGGGGCAGTCGAGGTGGAACTCAGTCGACGGCTCAAGCGCGGGTGGTACGTGACGGGGCGGCGTGGATCCGATCGGCGCAAACTCACGGTCCCGGCGGCGATGGCCGAGGCGCCGGAGCAGATCAAGTCAGCGTTAGTGCAATGGGCACTTCTTCCTTTTCGGACGCGTCGGGGAAGCCGGGTGACCGAGCAAAAAAAACAGCTTGAAAACGCTGTTCGGGCCTACATGCTCACCGTCATTCCGCATTCGGTTCGCCGGCAAACGGTTGACGCATCCCTGCTCAATGCACCGGCTCCCGGCAGACGCTACGATCTCAGAGAAATCTTTGATAGTATCAACAGACAGTACTTCGATTCCCGTCTCCAGTCAATTCTTCGGTGGGGAGCCCCTGGTTCAATCACCTCCTATCAAACGCATCGGCCCGACGGCAACGGTAATCGCCTCAGCCTCATTACCATCGCTGGTGCCTATGATCATCCACGCGTGCCTCAATTTGCGCTCGAGGCGGTCATGTACCACGAGATGCTTCACCTGGAGTGTCCACCCCGAATCAAGAACGGGCGAAGGTGTATTCATGGGCCAGATTTCAAGCGTGCCGAACGTGCGTTCCCCTTCTATCAGCAATGGTGCGCGTGGGAACAACAGCACCTGCGAAAAATGGCTCGATCCATCAAGCGTTCGTCCAGACGTTCGTGACGGCGTCGCGCATGTATTTTTCATTGCTATCGGCGGTAGTTGAAACTCGGTCGGAAGCGTATGGGCAGCATAACTGCGCCACTGGGGCTCAATAGCCTCAGCACTATGCCCCATCCCATCAGGATAATCCTCCATTCTCGGCAAACAGGTTACTTCTGAGCACCAAACAGGCCGGCAAAGCAGAGTCAGAGGCGTATGGGCACGGCGGATGCATTTGCCGCTCAACGAGTGGAGATACAAATATGAATACGGTCGCGACAGCTCATGAAATGAAAGGACTTTCCCATGGCGGTTCCTGCAGCCCCCAAAGGCACGCGTGATTTCTATCCTCCCGAAATGCGTTTTCGCGAGCATCTCTTCAGGACGTGGGAGCGAACGTCGCAAAGGTACGGTTTCGAGCCATACGATGGACCTCTGTTTGAGCACCTGGACCTCTATACCCAGAAAAGCGGTCAGGAGATCGAAAAACAGCTCTATTCGTTCGAAGATAAGGGTGGTCGGATGGTGTCGCTCCGACCTGAACTCACCCCGACGCTCGCACGGATGGTTGCTGCAAAAGGAACTGCGCTGAAACGCCCAGTGCGCTGGTTTTCGATCCCGCGCCTGTTCCGATACGAAAAAATGCAGCGAGGTCGTCTTCGGGAGTTCTTTCAGCTGAACCTGGATATTCTGGGTATAAGCGATGTCAGCGCAGATGGCGAACTGATTGCTGCCTCAGTAGACATGATGCGAGACCTCGGATTTGACAATAACGATTTCTCAGTCCGTGTTTCAAGCCGTCTTGGGCTTGAACAGGCCTTCAAGGGGCTCGGGGTCCCCCAGGAAAGCCTGGCTGCCCTATACGGTCTTCTGGATAAGAAACACAAGATTTCACCGGAAGCCTTTGAAGAAGAACTGGCAGGCATAATCCCTGATAAAGGAGTGCAGAAGAAAATCGGTGAGGTCTTCGAAGCCAGGACCATTGGTGCCGTTCGCGACATCGGCGTGGATATACCTTCTCTCACTGACCTGGAGCATCTTTTTGAACTCCTCGCATTCTATGGAATGGAAGACTATATCACATTCGACATCGGCATCGTACGTGGACTCGCATACTATACCGGGATTGTTTTCGAGCTTTTCGACAAGAAACGAAGCCTTCGTGCGATTGCCGGTGGTGGACGATACGACCATCTGGTACAGGCCTATGGAGGCCCTCCTACCCCAGCGGTTGGATTTGCGGCCGGCGATGTCGTTATCGGGGAGATGCTCAAAGAAAAGGAGCTGCCCCCCACGCCCGGGCGCGCCGATGCGTTCGTGATCTGTTTTCCGGAGAGCTATCCAGAACTGGCGATCAAGACTGCTCAGAGTATCCGCACTGGCGGCATAAGCTGCGAGTTCGCCCTGAAACAGACGGGTATCGGCAAGCAGATGAAACTCGCCCACGCAAGTGGCGCATCGGTCGCGGTTTTTGTCGGAGGTGAAGAAGAAAGCCAGGGAAAGGTCAAAGTAAAGGAAATGGCTACCGGGCTGGAGCATCTCATTGGCAGAGAGAATCTGGCCACGCAGTTAGAGACGATCCTGACTTGAAAATGCCCTTTATGGCTGATTCTCTCTATCGGCATCTATATCACGAGCGATATCCAGGGCAAACGCCTCGAGTCCCGGATCACGTGCGCCCATGGAAAGAACGCAATCTCCCGGTCTCACCAGGCGTGAAACCATCTGCGATGCTTCATGCCTGGCGATCACCTGTGCATGCACCCCTCTGCGGCTAACCTCCTCGGCAATATCCTCGGAGGAAATATCTTTTGCTGCCGTTCCACCTGCATAATAGATGGGAAGCAGCATCAGGATATCATCCTTATGAATGGAAACCGAAAACATTTCGATCAGTTCGTTTTTCATGAAGCGTGTTGGTCCAAAACCATGCGGCTGGAAAAGAGCAATCAGGCGTGAGCCCATCCCCCGGGCAGCTTCGATGGCGGCCCGTATTTTTTCAGGATTATGTGCGTAGTCGTCGATAACCGGGATTCCACGCGCCGTTTTCAAAACAGTGAATCTTCGCCTGATCCCGGCATATCCTTGGACTGCCTTCTGCAGACAGTCGGCGCCACAATCGAGATAGTCGCAGACACATAAGGCAGCAACCATGTTGGAAACATTGTGCAGGCCGGGAAGATTAACCCGGAAATCAGTCTCCCCGAGCGAAAACTCGTAATAACTTCCCTTGTTCTCGATACGTGATGCAGAAAAAGACGCGGTTCCCGTAAGGGAGAAACCTCGGTCGCATGGCAGGCTATTCAGCCGTGGATCGTCTTTGTTTACAATCCTCAGTTCAGACTGCGCGCCGATTCTCTGAAACAGCTCTATCGTTTCATCCACGGGCTTATGGTCTTTGGAGACATTGAGGAAAACCGTCATCCAGGGGTGATACCGAACAAGGCTCCCGTCACTTTCGTCGGCTTCGATAATGAGCAGGTCGGACTCCCCTTTCCAGGCATTCCCGATGGTGCCCTTCCGGGTAAGGCGATTGAGAGGAGCTCCGGTTATGACCGAAGGATGCATTCCACATGCATCAAGCAGATCGAATATCATGGCCGTCACCGTTGATTTTCCGCTGGTCCCGGCAACGGCAATGGTCTTTTTGTTCTCTGCAATCGTGGCCAGCACCTCCGACCGATGAAGCACTAAGATGTTCCTTTTTTCGGCCTCGCAGAGGTCGGGATTATCCGGTTCTACTGCGGTGGAGACAACAACCAGATCGGTGGAGTCTGTAATTCCTGAACCATCCTGCGGAAAAACCCGGCAACCGTCCTTTGTCAAAATACGCTGCAGTTCGCTCCCGGCTTGATTATCTCCCAACCTGTCGGAGCCCGTTATCTCCAGGCCTTCCCATCGGAGAAATTGAGCAAGTGCGCTCATTCCCGCTCCGAGAATTCCAACGAAATGTACCCTCTCGCACTGGCGACCATTACTGGATATATACAACGGTGCCTTCCTTTACCTTATCAAACAACTCGATAATATCTGTGTTCCTCATAAGAATGCATCCGTGAGAAACGGGCTCTCTACCGACAGCGTCTTCACGATTAGTCCCGTGAATATAAATAAACCTCTCCAAGGAGTCTACTCCCGGGCCTTTGTTGACATGTTCTTCCATGCCCTCGAGACGGAGAATTCGGCTGAGAATCGCATTCTCCCCCGAATCCCGCTCGTCCCACTGCCGCCCCGTATCCTTTCTGCTCACAAAGATCCTTCGCGCGGGGGCTCCAGCACCAATCTTTTCCCGAATCCGATGAATACCAGGCGGGGTACGCATTGAGCCTTCTTTGTTTCCTACTCCCGCCCGGGCAGTAGACACATCGTACACTTTTGCAATGGTGCCTTGGCTGATTAACATCATGCGTTGTGAAGTAGTGTTCACGGTAAGGTACATTACAGGAACGGTTCGAAGTATTTTCCTGAGATGTTTTTCATTGGACTGTTCCGGCGTCATGGCACGGCCTCGCTACAAAGACAAATGGTTGGCATTCCATAGGAGTAACCAGGTAGCATCATAGCATTCTCTGCTACCGGTTGCAGAATTCGTGTTGTATGAGATAATATAATCACAGGAATACTATTCATAACCAGGGAGTTTTATGGATCACCTACATCATGATTCCAGTTTTTCCGAAGAAACATGGCGAATATTCAGAATCATGTCCGAATTCGTCGAAGGTTTTGAGACGCTTTCCCGTGCAGGACCTTGCGTAACGGTTTTTGGATCGGCTCGAACACCGTCGGATGCCCCGTTGTATTCTCTAGCCGTGGAAACAGCACGCCAGGCCGCAGAGAACGGCTATGGCGTGATCACCGGCGGCGGTCCGGGTATCATGGAAGCCGCAAACAAGGGAGCGGTGGAAGGGGGGGGTAAATCGATAGGGCTCAACATTCAACTGCCCTTTGAACAGGTCCCTAACCCGTACATCAAGACGATGCTCAGTTTTCGGTATTTCTTTGTCCGAAAAGTTATGTTCGTCAAATACACTTCAGCGGTCATCATGTATCCCGGCGGATTCGGCACTCTGGACGAGATGTTTGAAACGCTCACGCTTATACAAACTCAGAAAATGTCGTATCTCCCGCTTGTACTCATGGGCGAATCATACTGGAAGAAGCTGCTCGAGTGGATAAACGATGAAATGCTGGGAAGTAACTACATTTCCCCGGAAGACCTTGACATGTTAAAGGTCACCGACGACCCCAAAGAGGCAGTAGATATTATCAATGCTTTCTATAAAAGGCGGGAATCAAGCAGAAATTTTCTGTAGGTTTTTGCTTTTTGCAAGATTTTTCTTGACATCGCTTTCATCAAGTGGTTATTATTAATAGTAAGGAGCTCGGCTTTCTTTGCTATCTGGGCATAGCCGAATAGATTTCACATGGACCTTTCCATTCCGAGCAGCTTCACTTATCTACGCTCACTTGAGTTCCAGAGTTCTCAGTGATCTTAGGCAGGTAGCTCGGACATACCGGCTGGTCCATATACAGCATTGCAGCGGTTAATGCCCGCCGGCATGATTTCAAGACTGTTTTTTTATACACGTTCCACTCATCCATTTCCAAGGAGGTTTGTCAGTGGCAGTCAAGAAGAAAGCGGCCAAGAAAAAGGTAGCCAGGAAGAAAGCGCCGACCAGAAAGAAGGTTACCAAGAAGGTGACCAAGAAGAAGGCTGCCCGAAAACCTGTCGCAAAGAAGACCGCAAAAAAAACGGTACGAAAGAAAGCCACCAGGAAAGTTGCCGCAAAAAAAGTCGTGAAAAAGAAGGTAACCAAGAAGAAGGCGCCAGTCCGCAAAAAGGCTGCAAAAAAGAAAGTCTTGAAAAAGAAAGTCTTGAAAAAGAAGGTCGCCAAGAAGAAAGTGCCGGTCAAAAAGAAGAGTGCTGCCAGGAAGGCGCCGGTTAAAAAGAAAGTCACCAAGAAAAAAGCACCTGCAAAAAAGAAAGCCGCTACGAAGAAGAAAAAGTAGCCGTATTATCTTAATAAAGATGGCCAGGAGCGGAGGGCATAACTGTCTTCTGCTCCTTTTTTGTGTCATTTCTTTCCCACAGCCGCTCTGGCCTATATTAATTTCATCCTACTTGTGTCTCTGGCGCCATTCCTTTTTCGGAAATATCCGTACGGAACTATTGCGTTTCTGCGCGGCGTATTGTAATTTAATAAGCTCAACAAAGCAAGTAGGTACGTTTACATCCCTCATGCAACATCTCTCTAAACATATCGCAGATACCTGGAATATTTCTGAGGCTCTCGGAAAGAAGGTTATTTCCTTTTTCGAGCAGGGTTATTCCGCATATTATCTTTCCGACTACGATTTGCAGATCGCGACCGAGCTGGAGACAGCACAGGTGTGCGAAATGTTCGATTTCCTGGCCAGTGTTGCCGCTCTGAATCCGAAAAAGAAGCGGCTGATCAATTCGCTCACGAAATCCGACAGTCTCACCTCCGAACTCGAGGATCGCATTACCCTCGCCACCGAGAATTACGAACTCGAAGATATCGCGGCAGGCACAAAGGTCAGCGCACGGTCCAAAGGCCAGCAGGCAATCAAAAAAGGCCTCGGCCCGCTTGCCGACCTGATTCAGGAGCAGGCCGATGACCTCGATATGGAAGGCGAAGCCGAAAAGTACGTCGGAGACAACTATAAGAGCGCCGAAGACGCCCTTGCTGGAGCGAAAGACATTCTTGCCGAGCGTTTTGCTGGAGACGATACGGCTCGGGCAATGGCGCGTGAAATAGGCATGGACAACGGCGTACTTGAAGTCATTCCCAAAAGCAAGAAAGACCGCCAGTTCGCCAATTACGCAGGTAAACTGCTGGAGCCTGCAGACCTTTCCGGCGAAGAATTACTGCTGTTGTTTCATGCCGAAGAACAAAAACAGATTCGTTTCAAGGTCGGCGTTCAGCTCTTTCAGATAACAGAATTGCTCAAAGAGCATTTTATCGAAAATCCTGACAGCCCTGCGTTTTTTCTCCTCAGTGATGCGATCGACGAGTGCTGGCTCAAGTCGTTGCAGCCCGTTATCGAAAAGGATGTCAAATCCAAGCTCCGGGAAACGGCTGAGCATGCTCTGCTCCGTGAAATTGGACCGGAGCTGGCAGCGACCCTCGAAGATTCTTCTTCGGATGGGACTTCGCTTGTTGTAGGCTTTTTCGATGCATCCGTTGCCATGGTCACGCTCGATTCGGCCGGGAGACTTCTGGGTGCCGCTACTCTCAGGCGCTCGGCTAAAGACGAAACGAATCTCCAGAACCGGATTCGCCAGTTTTTCACCAGGCATCGCCCTGCGAATGTGATAATTCCCGAAGATGCGGAAGAGGCGGAAGCCATCATTCGAAAGGTAGTCGATCCTGAGCGCGATGGTTTTCGGCTCATTCATGAAAAGCTCGACAAAAGGGCTCAGGCACTCGCCAATTCAGAATGGATGAAAGAGCGTTTCGCGGATCTCGATACGACCATGCAGAAGACACTCGCGCTTGGTTTGTCGTTCCTCAGGACACCAACCGTGGTTCTTCAGGCTGGTGTGCAGCTTTTTCCTCTGCACCCCAAACAGGATATGATTGCCCCTGAGCGCATGACACAGGCTCTTTTGCGCGCTGTCGCGGTCAAGGAACTTCATAAGGGTATTCCTATCGCTGATCTTTCGGAATCCATTCTGCCGAAAGTTATCGAAATCCCCGAAAAAGTTTTTGGTGAGTTGCAGAAACAAACGACCGCACGGAGCAAAGAAGAGCTTCGTAAGGTCAAAGGTATGACCGATGAGCTTTTCAGTAACATAGCCGGGTACATTGTCATTCCGGCATCGGACAGTCTCCTGGACCGAACGCTGGTTCATCCGCTCCATTTTGCCTGGGTTCGTGACTTGTGCATGAAACTCAATGTCAGCGAAGAAAGCCTGATTTCGGATCCCGAAGGTCTTCGCGGATGTGAGTGTGAAGATTTTACCGAAAAGCTCTATACCGAAAAGCACCTTATCGCACAGCTACGCGTTGGACAGCGCTTTCTGTCCACACAAAGTCTCCCCGGTGCAAAACGTCGTCTGAAGCTCAGCGATATCACCGAAAGCTCGGTCGTTACTGGTAGAGTAACGAATATCACCCAATTCGGCGTGTTCGTCGATATAAACGCCGTGTGTGATGGACTCATTCACATTTCCCAGCTGGCCGACACATACGTCGAATCTCCCGACCAGGTTGTATCCGTCGGTGATAGAGTCAATGTCCGTGTTGTCAGCGTCGATGTGAAAAAGCGAAGGATCTCGCTTTCCATGAAGAATCTGGGAACACTGGCCCCAAAGATCAAACCCACCCAGGGGCAACTCAGTACGCTTGCCGATCACTTCAAAAACCGGTAAGTACCTGAGCAACCCTCAGTCCCTATTTCAGTCACTCACCTGCCCTGAACATGACCCAATAAGCACACAGGCCCGGGGAAAACAATTTCTCCCGGGCAATAACGCCGTTTTTTCTATTCGGTATAAATGTGTTTTGCAGCAGTGGGCCCAGAAACCATGCGTCCGCTACATCGATTCCGGCGCGGATACGCCCAGGATAGACAACACCAGATGGATCGTGTTTTTAACTCCGGTAACCAGCAGAAGGCGACTGGCGGAAAGAGCACGATCTTCGGTTACGACGCGATGCTTCTGGTAGAATTGATGGAATGCCGATGCCATCGATTCGGCATACGTGGTAAGGCGGTGGGGCTCGATGGATACCGCTGTTTGCAGAACAACAGTAGGGAATTCCGCAATGAGCTTGAGGAGCCCAAGTTCCTCTTCCTCGACAAGCAGTGCTGGATCGGCAGAGAGAATATCCTGTTGCGAGAAATCCTGCGATTCGGCGTGTCGTATCAGACTGCACTGCCGGGCGTGAGCATATTGGACGTAAAAGACGGGATTGTCATCGCTTTTCTTGACGGCAAGCCCCATGTCAAAGTCAAAATGGCTGGAAAGTCGCCGCATCAGGAAAAAGTACCTGGCGGCATCCACACCCACTTCATCCACCAGGTCGGTCATCGTGATGAAGTCGCCGCGCCGTTTCGACATCCTGAACGGCTGCCCATCCCGAATGAGGTTTACCTGCTGAATTATGTAGTTGGAGAAGCTGGTGGTGCGAAGATCCAGTGCCTTGATCACGCATTCCAGATGCGGGAGATAGCCGTGATGATCGGGACCCCAGAAGGTGTGTGATTCCTGGTACCCACGTGCGTCCTTGTCTGCATGATACGCCGCATCGGCCAAAAAGTAGGTCGGCGTGCCATCGGACCGGTAGATCACCCAGTCTTTTTCATCGCCGTAATCGGTAGCCCGAAACCACTCGGCTCCGTCTTTCTTGTAGGTGCATCCAGCTTTTCGGAGTCCCTCTGCTACCTGCTCCACTCTCCCGCTCGAGTGCAGATCACTTTCGCGAAACCATTTCGTGTAGGTCACCTTGTAGGAACTGAGTACCTGCTGCTGATGAGCGATATTGTGCTCCAGAGCTTCGGTGCGAAACACCTGCTCCATCTGCTCCCGCTCAAGAGAATCGAGCTCGGGGTGTTTTGATGCGATCTGTTCGGCTAACTCGGAGATGTATTCCCCTTCGTATCCGCCTTCGGGTATTTCGCATTCGACGCCTTTTTTCTGCAGATAGCGGCACGCTACCGACTTTCCCAGCAAGTCTATCTGGTTCCCGGAATCGTTCACATAGTATTCGCGATCGACCGTGTTACCGACCCAATCATTTACGCGTGCATAAACATCGCCTACAGCTGCTGCGCGCGCATTGACAACGACCATCGGACCCGTGGGGTTGGCGCTGACAAATTCCAGAAGCATGCGCTTTGGCTCCTGTACCTGATTCCTGCCAAAGATCTCGTTTTCCGCAACGGCGGTTTTGAGCACACCGAAGAGATAGGAATGACTGACACGCCAGTTCATGAAACCGCCGACCACCGCGCTCTTTCCCGGAGTCTGAACGTATGAAGTGTCCCATGAGATGGAATCCATCATAGTGCGTGCAATCTCAGCGGGATTTCTCTTGAGACGTTTCGCCAGGTTCATCGCTACCGCCGAAGAAAAGTCACCGAAATCCCTGTTCCGAGGCTTTTCGATCATAATTCCGGCTGGAGCAAGCCTGGCTTCAGGGAAATGCGTAGCTATGGCATCGGCAAGTTGGCTGCTTAGATAGGTTCGAATGTCCATTCGTCGTCGGCCTCGGTATCGGTTGAAGATCGTTTGTCTATGGTGACATCCCACAGGCTTTCCAGTGCATAGAATTTCCGCACATCAGGGAGCATGATATGAACGACGACATCCGCGTAGTCCACCACGACCCATCGTCCATCCTCATCACCTTCGGTATGCCAGGGAGGAGTGTTTTTTTCTTTGGTTCCCATTTGCACTGACAGTGATATTGCACGGTTATGTACGGCGTTATCACCTTCACAGATTACAAACCAGTCAGCGGGAGCACTTTGCGTTCGAAGATCGAGCACCGCAATATTGTGAGCTTTCTTGCTCATTGCCTGCTCGACAACTTCGTTCACCAGGACTTCGCCGCCAAGGATTTCTCCGTTTTTTTTCACTTCGGAATCTCCTGTGCATCCGAACCCACGAATACAGTCACATCGAATCGCTGATCGCCGTTTCGGAGAAGAATAATTTTATCATCCGGTACTTCGAGCACTTCACCAATCTGCTCGGCGACACTCATGTCCGGGGTTCTGGATACCACCAATGTTTGGTCGTAATTAAACGTCGGTGCATTCCCAATTCCATCATTTTTAACGTCAAAGCCGTGCTCTCGGAGTTTCTGCGCTACTGACCACGCGAGACCATCGATGCCACACCCATTGAGCACCTGCACTTTCCCGATCGAGGGAACCATAGCAGCCGGTTCACTTTGGGGATTCTGCGCTGTCTTTATTGTGCCAATGACGATTGCCACTGTAATGGTGGCTATAAAAATGATAAAAATGAGAACATTGCGCATGTATCGTTATACCCTGACTGTTCCTGCCCCTCGAGCAGGACCGGAATCAGGCATTTCAAGTGGTACCGTTCCTGTTTATAAAACCTTGAGTCCCTCGTCTGAAACACTGACGATAGTTGGGTGATGACCGGGGATTTCTTCAGGACTCAAGCTGGCATAGCTGAGTACCATAATTTCATCCCCTTCGACTCCGAGTCTGGCTGCGGGACCATTGAGTTCTACCGCCCCGGAGCCCCGAGCGCCTTTAATGACATACGTCTCGAATCTCTGACCGTTGGAAACATTCAGGATCACGACCGCTTCGTTGGGAAGGATCCCGGTTATATCCAGGTACTCCTCATCCAAAGTGATGCTACCTTCATAGTGGAGATTCGCCCGGGTTATTCGGACACCCCTGAGCTTGGCATTCAAAAATCTTCTCAGCATCGATCGCTCCCGTCGGTCATTTCAACCCACTGCGCGGAATATCATTCCCCTGCAGGGCCTTGGATTTCCTCGGTTGATTGTTTTCCGGTTTCTGGGTCGGACTCGGCATTTTCACCGGCGCGGTACATCATTTCCAGGTCCTTCTGGGAAAGCCCGGAGCGCCGTTTTCGTATCCACTTTTTTTCAGAAATGTTCAGGTTCACCCACGGTTTTTCGAAATACTCGCTGATAGAGATACCTGCTCCCAACAGCTTGTGAATCTTTGCCATGGATACACCGGACTGGTAGATCTGCCTACACTCGGCCATCGAAAAACCATACTTATCGCATTCCTGGCGATCCAGAAGCACTGGCTCGCTCTTTTTGAGGGAGCTTGAGGGAGTGCATGAAAGAACCGCAAGAAGCGAAACTATCCCAAATGTGATCTTTACGGACATTACCCGAAGCCCTTTTTCTCGTGTACAAACAATGAAAATACATTTTTTTATAGCCCGAGCCCCAGGGAATCCCGGAAGAGCTGCCATTTCGCGTACCGTGACCATAGGAAACGTTGTATATTTTGAGGTTAACTCTGCCGCAATATCCGACACCAGACAAGCGCATATTACGAGTTTTGATTTCTAAATCTCGAGAGGAATTGGTACGTCTTTGTCACCCACAGAAAAAATCCGCAATTTCTCGATTATCGCTCATATAGACCATGGAAAATCCACGCTTGCCGATCGTTTTCTCGAAGTTACCAAGACGATCGATAAGCTCAAGATGCTCGACCAGGTATTGGACGACATGGATCTGGAGCGCGAGCGTGGCATCACCATCAAATCGCATCCTATTCGCATGCGGTACAAAGCCCATGATGGTCAGGAATACACCCTGAACCTTATCGATACTCCTGGCCATGTGGATTTTTCCTACGAGGTTTCCAAAGCGCTGGCTGCATGTGAGGGTGCTCTGCTGGTAGTGGATGCCACTCAGGGAATCGAAGCACAGACACTGACCAATGTTTACCTGGCACTGGAAAATGATCTGGTTATTATTCCCGTGCTCAACAAAACCGATCTTCCTTCCGCGCACACCGAGCGGGTGGCTCAGCAGATTGTCGACCTGCTTGGAGTCGACCACTCGACGATCCTACACTGCAGCGCAAAGACCGGCGATGGCGTGGAAGCCATTCTCGAAACAGTGGTTAAGGAAGTTCCTCCTCCTAAAGGCGACAGCAGCAAACCACTGCGCGCGCTGGTGTTCAATTCACTGTACGACTCATTTCGCGGGGCTGTCGCCTACGTCAGAATTGTTGACGGCGAACTGAAAAAAGGAACCCCGATACGATTTCTTGCCAATGATTCAGAATACCTGGTCGATGAGGTCGGACATTTCCGCCTGAAACGCATCGCTACCGACAGCCTGAAAGTAGGCGATGTCGGATATGTGGTTGGCAACATCAAGACCATTGCCGATATTCGGATTGGTGATACGATCACTACCAAAGAAAAGGGCGCGCCGGAGCCGCTTCCGGGATATCGGGAAATCAAACCGATGGTGTTCAGCGGCCTCTATCCGGTCAACAAAGACGACTACGATGATCTTCGGACTGCCCTGGAAAAGCTGCAGCTCAACGACGGATCTGTCATGTACGAACCGGAAACATCGTCTGCTCTTGGTTTCGGCTTTCGTGCGGGTTTTTCAGGGTTACTGCACATGGAAGTTGTACAGGAGCGCCTCTCCCGGGAATATGGTGTCGAAATAATCGCTACGCTGCCCAAT
>JBEPYC010000056.1:0-15160 GCA_041641555.1 Chitinivibrionales bacterium
ACTCGCGGTCCGAACCGCTTCGTCAGGTAGTTTGCATAAACAGCCTCAAAAAAAAGCTCCGAATGCAGGTGAAAGAGTCGCAAATCACATTTCTTCAGACTGGCAGCGAACACATTTCTCGGGCTATCAATCTGAAATGCTACCCTTAAACCTCTTTCCTCTAAGTCCTTCCACAGGTATCGTGATTTTTCCAGATCAATACCACAGGTACCCACAACGAGAACATCACATGGGGTTCTCTCTGGCTCAGGAAGAACCGGTTGGAGTACGCGAACGCAGGGCTTAAGAATGAACTGGACAAGCACCCGTAAAGATGACCGAATTGAAGCGAATGGTCGACCCGAGCACCGCTTGTGTCTGAAAAAACGCGAATACGTCAGGAGCTTTTGTTCAAAACCACGCACTTTCACTTAAGATGCCTTCGTCCCGTGCGGAAGCCGGAAATGGTTGATTTAAGAAGAGAGATATCAACTATTCGAAGAATGAATAGAAGAAAAACGGCAATGGCAAGAAGACCCAGTCTGATAATAGTAGAGCAGAAAAGTGAAACGGTAAACTGACCGGAGTAGAGCATACCTGTCACAGGCAATGCAGAAACAACAATGATCGTTGCTATCTTTCCCCACTGGTATGGGATACGGTATACTCGCTGAGCATAAAATAGAATGATGGAGAGATGCAGGATGGTCGCTACGACGGTTGCCCATGCAGCCCCGTAGATTCCAAATCGATTTATCAAAACAAAATTGAGTATTGCATTCGCAATCCCCGCAGAAATCGTCGCGATAGAAACATATCTCGTTGCCTTTTTAACGTACAGCAAGGGCATAACCAGGA
Source organism: Chitinivibrionales bacterium (assembly GCA_041641555.1). Classification (GTDB taxonomy): domain Bacteria; phylum Fibrobacterota; class Chitinivibrionia; order Chitinivibrionales; family WJKA01; genus JBEPYC01. The sequence continues at coordinate 838 of JBEPYC010000056.1, forward strand.
AGAAATAAAAACCTCGGAAAACATTCGCGACGATTAACGGTACGATTACCCCAGCCGATCCATGATACGCTTTGCCGACAATGAGACGGACGGCATCCTGAGAGAAGAGAATGAGTACCAGGCCAACCAAAACGTAAGCAAGCATGCCCTGGGTGGTCAACACAGAAAACAATCGCTTTGCATTCTCTCCGGAGCTACGAGCGGTCTTGTGAAAAAAGGGAGCGTAAGCCATCCGAACTGATTCTGGAACAAGTGCCATGACAAGAGCGAGGTTGGTGGCTACCGAGTATATCCCAACATCACGAAGCGAGAGGAGTTTAGCCAGGAGAAGTCGATCAGTCGACTCGAAAACGAAATTGGACAAAACATGGGGCAGTAACGGAAGTGAATACAGAAGAGATGACCGCAAGACTGAAGAACTCAGCTTCAGGCACAGATCCTTTCGGAGTAATACAAAGGCGATGATCATAGATAGGAGGGCTACACTTAGATCCGCGCCGACCTTTCCAGTCACTCCCCAACGAAAAACGGCAACCGCTGCTAAGGAGAATAAAACAGTTGCGCCCGAGTATCCGAAAGAGAGCAAGCTATATCCAAGACCTTTCTCTTGGAGCCTGAACAGGTTAAGCTTGTACTCGAAAGGGATTCGGAAGAGTGCTGTCAAAGAAGCAATGGCAAGCAGTGGAAAAAAGGTGATCTCTCCGAAGACTGGTTCGGAAAAGTGTGTTCCGGTGATCCAAAAAGCGGCACAAATAAGTACACCGATAAGCCCCATAAAGGTGAGGATCGTCGAATGATACACTCGTAGCTCTTTTGACTCTGGTGCGTAATCAAAAAAGAAACGAGAGGAGGCTCCTATTAAGGACATTGTGTAAATGGCAAAAAGAACCGATGACGTGATCTGGAGGAGAGAAATGATCCCATACTGTTCCGGGCTGAGAAATCTTGTTAAGACAAGTACTAATCCAAAGCTCAGTGATTTTCGTGAAATGTTGGCAGCAAAATAGGCAATGCTGTTGCTGCTCAAGGATTTCACCGAGGGTGAATCATTCTTCGGTGCACAAAGACCACTATCTGCCTTGTTCACGAAGGTTGATGGAGAATTAGTATTAGACATATCTAAGATAACACCGAACTGAAGGCAATCCATCTAGGGTTTAGCAGGCAAATCTTGCGCAAAGGAGTTTGGAGATCGGGGAGCCACGATAGCGTTTGAAGAGATATGATGCCGTCAAACATGCATGCTCCGATACCGCCCAGGAAGATTAAAAAGATCCCCCCATTCAAGGCTTGCATTGACAAGACCATCATTCCGCAATCTTTGGTTCCCTAAAGCGATGAGTTCACGATTTATATCAATTCCCAGCAACTGTGCGCCAGCGTATCGCTTAGCCAAGTAGTAAATGTTTGCACTTGCTCCAGTGCCCAGGTCTGCTATTCTGCGGTGATAATCTGGACCAAGGGTGTTCATGGCCTCAAGCCAGGAACAGAACGCGACGGTGCTTCGGTATGGAGTGGTAAACTGTCTGAGGTGGTATTGCTTTAGCTGTGGTGAAAGATCGACCCACTGACTATCCGTATAGCTCATGTATGCGAATCCTCGCTTATGGAAAAACTTACAACTTTCGAAGTTCACCGGTTTAATCGGAATAGAAAATCTGTTTCTTCTGAGACCATCTTGCCCAATACTCATTCTGCACACCACTGTTGATACTGGCAGCCTGAGGATTTGACTTAACATATTGAAGGATTTCATCAAGATGAAAAACGGAACCCTCTTTGTATAATGCATCGAACAGCATACGAAAGAATTCAAGATCCTCCTCGTAATCCAGAGTTAAGCGCAGGTTTTCACAGCGGTGGTTTGGTGTGATAGGGTTTACAACCATGTTCTCGCATATGCGAGCTTCAGTAAACAATTCTCCAAAACCGGTATCGTTATCTGTTGTTTGGTATGCAGAGAAGACCTTTTGCAGACCGGAACGACTGATCGATTTGCTTGCAATGCCCAGAGGCAGACCGGAACAACTAACCACATCATACTTGCTTCCATTTTCCAAAAGGCAATTCATTGTAATATTCATATAGTCGGTTTCTGCGGTGATATCGTCACCGTCTACCTGAACAACATGAGTGAAGGAAAACTCTTTCATTGCATCATAAAGGCGTTTGATTAAATCATCGACCGGCCCGCGAAATACATTTGCACCATATTCTTTCACCGCGGCAACCAGGTCGTCATCAGAGGAATCAGTCGTTGTGCATACAACGACCGATTCCGGACAAACGTATGAACATAAAAAGACCCGGTCAAGCAAATGAAAAATCGATGGCTTGCCCCTGATGGGAATCAGTGCCTTTCGTGGAAGGCGCTCGGATGCCAGACGTACTGGAATAAGAGCACCGACTTGTCTGGAATTATCCTTCTGAAGTGGCATACTCTGGTTTAACCTTTTTTGATGCATATAAAGGGATATCGGTAAATGAAAGATTAGAAGAACTCTGCATGAGGGGCAACCTCGGAAACGAATGAACACACTGCTGCATTCGTGGAGCACCAGATATGACCTCTCCAGTGCTTGAGCATAGATAAGCTTTGAGGAAGACGTTCTATGGGAACGCACCCAAGCACATCTCTGGAGCGATCCAGGATTTCCTGGGCGGGTTTCAAAAGAAAAAAGGTACAAGGAACTCGCCGTCGGTAAAGCCACTCAATTATCTCAATTTCAAAAGAAAGAACTACGGCAATCGGTTGTAAATGTACTGGATCGAGACAACTGACTAACTCTGTAAGCTTTGATTCTGGGACGGCTACCTTCTTCTGTTGCTTTTTCCGTGATAATGTTCTAATTTGCTTTTCAAGCACCCGGAGAGCTTCTCTTCGCGCGAGCCGTCGCGGCTCATGATGCCGGGATTCGTAATCTATCCTGAGTTTTTCTACGGTGGGGTGTCCCTTCAGCTTCTTAAAAATGAGAGCGCTGTGATTCACACAGCCAGTTCTTCGTTGAAGTAATGGCACACTGGATAGAGTATGACGATCAAACTCTTCAACCAGTACTGTTTCGATACCCATTGAGAGCAACGAGGCAATTCTCTTCGCACCTTTGAGAGGAACGATATGCCCTTTCTGGCTCAGGGTCACAGGCACCGGTTTGGCCAGATTGTACCCCTCATTTTGTATCCGACGGTAGACGGATATCAGGTTTTTGCAATACTGTGCGGCCACTGGCACTGTATTTCGGTTAACCAGGAGTTCGTACTGGAAAAATGCTGACCTTTCGGCATTCCGCCAAAAGCGCGAATCGTCGGTTTCAAATCCCCGGCGGTCCGCAAGATAATAACGCTCAATAAAGTCGATCATCAAAAAAGTAAGTGGTGTATACGGGTAGGTCAGTTCATCACACGGATAGGTATACGTGGCAATCGATCGCGCGTCCTTTTCGAACCGTCGCGCATTTTTGTCCCCGTATCCCTCAGCACGTTTGAAATACCGTATTGTGGCCATGGGTAATGATCCGAACTCAGGCGAAATGCCGAATTGTCTTCCGGAGCGCTTCGACCTTCGGCTCGGCCTCCTCCAGAGATCCATAGTTCGTAACAAACTGCATAATCTTGGGCTGGACCGATTCCGCATTTGGGCAGATTCCTTTAGAAAAGAGAATCTCGCGGTAAAGAGGAGGACACAAATCGTGAAATCTGCCGGATGCAATGAACGTTTCATCATAGGAAAGAGCCCAAGCGGCATAAATGCCATCACCCCCATATTCAACATATTTCTTACGAAAATCTTTCCAGGTAGGTGATGTTCGTTCATATTTAACCGCGTATGTCCAATAGGAATGCACGTAACCCTCAGGCGTTACCTGTGGAATAAGGTAGTCGCAGTCTGCTGCTGCGGAATGAAACATTTCGGCAATTTTCCTTCGCATATCAACAAAAAGATCGATCCGTTCTGTCTGGGCCAATCCCATTGCCGCCGCAATCTCAGGCATTCGATAGTTATATCCAAACGAGTCATGGCGTTTGTAATCCGGATCTTGGAACAAGTCCTTGTGAAGCCGAACTCTTCCATCGCCAGAGGTAATTGCTGCATATCCAAGGGCGCCAAATTTACGCATGCGGGTTGCCAATTCATCATTGGCAGTCACAACAATGCCTCCTTCGCCGGTGGTTATATGCTTTGAATTCTCGAGACTATAGCTGGTGACATGGGCTGCCTGTGCGATCGGTTTGCCTTTGTATTGGGCCATATGGGCTTGTGCGGCATCGTTAATTACCAGAATCTGATTACTTTGGGCCAGCTCCATTATGGGATCAAGGTCGCACGACAGCCCATAGAGTGAAACCGGCATAATCGCCTTAGTCCGGCTGGTGATTTTTTCTGCAACAGAGGCAGGATCGATGTTGAATGTTTGCGGATCGATATCCGCAAAAACCGGAATCGCGTTTTGCTGCAGAATGGTTGCTATATTCGAGATAACGGTGAGCGGCGGGAGAATTACTTCATCGCCATACCCAACACCGGCAGCGTCAAGCCCGGCCTGAAGTGTTGCTGTGCCGGAGTTAAAGGCTATAGCATAGGCTACACCGGCTTTTCTTGCAAATGCTTCCTCTAACAATTTGTTCATATTTCCGCTGGTTCCAGAACCTAACCCGGAGTCCAAAACCCTGCGAATATACTCGAATTCGTTTCCCGTAAAACGCCAGGTGTTTTTCATTTGTTTCCTTTCCGCCAGAATTTTCCACTCTACCGATACGTGCCTTTTCTAAAGACCGTTTTCAATGATCTGGATTGCTCTCATGGTTAAATCCCTGGTTGCATTACGCTCGGGATTCCGGCAAATCCGAACGAAAGCAGTAAGAGCATTCTTGAAGGCGTTGAAGCGATCATGAAATACCAGCTTCACATGACCGTGAGATCCAAAAAAAAGGATTTGTGGTGAGATGTCAGCACCCTCGGTTGTGGTGACGGTAGCCTCAAACCCGGATTCCCAGAGAACCGATAAGGATGTTTTACCGTGTTTCTTTTCCCGGAAGAAGTGTACGACCTCTCCCTGGTCCCCCGCACTGACGAGTAACGGCTCTATACCGTGGATGCTGTAGCGTTCCCAGGTGCCGGCCAGTTCTACCCTCGCGGTACGCAGTTGTCCCAATGCAAGTCTTTGATCCTCAGACAATGTGAACTCCGGGGCAAAACGAAGCGCGGAACAGCTGAAAACCTGCCCATCGTAAAGTTGGTGCCTATAAATCCTTTCGGCAACACCGATAGTAGTTGCCAATGGCTTATCTACATACACGGGCAGACCGGCGGCAAGAAATGGCATGCATCGGCTTTCATGATTATCGTAGTCATCCCGCGCCAGAAGAAGTCCGTCAATATGATCTACCATGTCCTCAAGCTTCTCAACAACGGTTTCAATATTCGAGGATGCGGCAATGTCCCGTGATGCTGCAGAGTCCTGAGTCCAAATGTGAGTAACGCGGGCATCCCGGATTCCATCCTCCGGAAAGGCGTGCGTGCCCAGGTAAGCAGGTATTATCGGATAAGGACAGTATCGCATGCGAGGACCATATCCATTGAAAATCGCGGACCAGGAATACGGATGTCCATTCCCTGGAGTGATTCCCAAAATGCCAAATTTTAAACTCATTCCGTAATGTCCGATCCCCCCATGGATCTTAACGCCACTTGTGGTACCAAAGCTCCGTTCGAAGCGTCAGAAAACCGGCCCGCTGATAAAGGCGTTGCGCCTGGTAATTCCGGCCCTGAGTAACAACCCGAGTTCGTCGTATTCCCCGGTCCCAGAGGTAATTGAATACGTTTTCCAGCAATACCAACCCAAATGACCTTCTCCTGTAGTCAGGAATAATCCCAAACAGCCCAATTTCGGCAGCATCCGATTCCACATATCTCAGGGTACAAAACCCGACTGGTCCCGATGTATTAGTGAGTATGAGGCACTCATCGTCGAAAGTTCCAAGCACGGCTTTTTCAACCCAATTCTGAAAAAACTCGTCAACTTTCGACATCTCAAAGTTACCATCGTAGTAGTACCGACTGAACTTGTACATTCCAGCCGCGATCTTCCGAAGAGCGGGTATCTGCGCTCTTCCTGCTTTCCAAAAGTCATAATCCTGGTGACCGGAAGGATGTCGCTTGCCAGAGATAGTTTTCTCGAAGGATAGTCGTATGTCAACGAAACGGAATCCGTTGTTCTCAGCAACCCTAACACTTCGGCTATCATGACAGTTGCAGAGGTATTCGGTAAGGCGAATGCCCTTTTCATGTATATACGAGTTGATTTTCTCGGCGATAGTTTCAGTCAAATGCCGACATGAGACAAACGCAACAGGATACCCGAAGAAGGACGTATCCCAGACTAACGGGACGACAAGATCCGCAATATCGTTGATTTTGATTTCCGGATTGCCGCACATTCGACCTTCGTTTCCGGTGAAATACCGGGAAGGGTCACTTAGTTGTTTGTCGATAACAATATCGGCCAAAGAATTGTAGGCGGCGGCATTATCTATGGTGATCGTAACAATACCTAATCCCTTCAACAGATAGTACCACTCAGGCGCCAACCCGTTGGACACAATGACATCAATGGCATTCTGAATCAGGAATTCGGGAGTTACACTATGGAGATCCTTGGATGTACACTCCGTTCCAAGCGCATTCTCCGCACATTGCAGCTCTTCAGTATAAGGAGATGCCGCTTTCTGATGAATAATCAGCTTCCGCATTCAGCCTCTGATTCGTCTGAATATCTGTGTGGAATTCTCTGATTCTCGAATTCCCAGTGCACCATTCCCGAGAATCGATTCAATGCGGCGAATACTGCTAATCATCTCTGTTAGCTGGTTTTCGTCAATAGATACGGCAGCGTCGACACAGTCTTCATCACCAATCAGCCGAAAATGTTTCTCCAAAACCGTTGCTCCGCCGGCGACAGCCAGTGGCGCCAGTTCAATGCCTGGAGAATGGTCGGAAAATCCTACCGGGGTATCAAAACGGGCTTTTAGCTGAGAAATCGATCTCAAGTCGGCATCGGCAGGATTTAGAGGGTATGAAGACACACAGTGCAGGAGAATAATCTTGCATTGGCCCTCTTTCAGAATGTCGACAGCATCTGAAATCTCATTCAGGGTGGACATCCCGGTCGACATTACAATGGTCTTACCGGTTTGGGCTATCAGCCGAAGAAAGGATTTGTTGGGCACATCAAAAGATGAAATCTTGTAAATATCACAGCCGAGATCTTCAAGATACGCAAGGCTGTCTTCATCGAAGGGTGTTGAGAAAAAGTGAATTCCTCTTTCGAAACAATGAATCTTCAATTCTCTGAAAGCGTCGAACGGTAACTCGCAGGCCTTGAGAATTCCAAAAAGGGTACTGCTTGAATCACTACACCTTTTCTCTGTTACGTATGTCTGAAACTTGATCAGATCGGCACCGCCACGAACAGCAGCATCGATCATTTGCATTGCTTTCTTAAGGGAGCCGCCGTGGTTAATCCCTGCTTCCGCAATAAGGACAGTCTTCGTACCCTCGAAGGAAAGAGGCTTTCTTGATTTCGGTTCTACCATGCAGTAAGGCCCCCGTCTATTACAAGATTTTGACCTGTTGTGTATTGAGCGCATGAACTGGAGAAATAGAGAACTCCCCCTACAATCTCCTCTGCTTCTGCCATTCGTTTCATTGGGCAACGGAAGGAATAGTTTTGGATAAACTCCGACTGCTGTGGAGTACTGGCATTGTAAATTCCACCGGGCGAAACACAATTAACCCGAATACCGCGTTCCGCTAAGTGTACTGCAAAATACCGGGTAAACTGAATAATACCGGCCTTGGTGGCTCCATAAATCTCTGAATTACGACGATCACCATCACGATAATTCCGAAAATCAGGACTAACTGTACCAAAAATTGATCCGATATTTATTATCGACCCGGAGTTTCCTCCGGCATTATCGTATTGACACACGTACTCTTGAATACAAAAAAAAGTGCCCTTGAGGTTTACGTCCATAACCCAGTCAATGCTGCTTTCCGGTCGATTTTCAAACGGTTCAAAGACACTTACTCCCGCATTATTAACAAGAATGTCAATTACGCCAACTCTCGCAGTGATGGCATCGAATGCCTCCTTGACCTGGGATTTGTCGCGGATATCACATTTGAAGACATCGTTGCCCGTCTTCTCTGCATGGTTTCCAACATCAAAACCAAAGACGCGGCACCCAGAATTGGTGAATGCTTTGCGAAGGACGGAACCAAGCTGTCCATTCACTCCTGTGATCAGGACGGTTTTTCCTTCAAGACCAAAAAGACTATCGAGATACCCCATCGATTGTGCTCCTTAGTTTCGTGAGTAATCGGACGCATTCGTCTGGATTTCGATAGTATTCAAGTGTGGCATACCTTATCCTAGTATAGCTTTCAAGCAATGATGATAGAAGGCCAAATTCCGCATCGGTAGGTTCCAGATGGTCGTCGGTTGCTATGCCGTCGTTCCCAAGGGTGGGACGGCTTAAATGAATTTGTACTGCGCTAGCTATTGGCAGCTTGCTCTGGTAGGATAAAAAATCCAGCTTCCTGTTACAGGCGGTTACCTGCGCATGGCCGAGATCATACACAAAGGCGAGGTCTGCCTCTGACACGAGATCGGAAAGAAATTCTGGCTCCGTTACAATCTCATACGCAGATGTCGGGTAGAAATTATTGTTCTCGACGGCGAAACGGACCGAATCTCCTGAAATGGATCTAATCTTTTGAAGATTAGATTTTGCATTCTGGAGTAGTTCATCCCAATTGTACCTTTTTCCTCCTTCCACATACATTTGTCCGTCGGGAAGACATGGCTTATCGCAACAGGTTGCCGCATGAAAGCTGATCAGTTTAACGTTTGGTTTCATACGGATTACTTCAGAAATTCTTTTCAAAGCTGGGTCGGGTAAGGGATGAATGATCTGTAAAGAACAATGATAGAGAAACTCCCGATCCATCTGAATACCCAGCGTTTCATCCCTGCACTCGAAACAGTCACTGAGATCAGCAATCCGTGTTCTAACTGCAGGGTGTCTGAGGAGATATGAAACCGGCGTTGCGACTTTGATCATGATTTTCCTGCATTTACCCGAATCTTCTGAGATACAATCCAATTCGCGGATAGGTTGTGCGTGGCAAACTGAATGCAAACCTGATCACTTTGCCAGCTCCCTCTGCAGCAATCTCTCAACGGATTCCCGCAAAGGCCGGAGATGAGGATAGACCCGATAGAGGAACTTCGATCGAAGGTCAGCAGGGTATGCCAAATGCGATACCGGCGGTTGACACATTACGGAATCGAACTCATCGCGACTGAACCCAAGCTTCTTTATGACGTAATCGTAATTGTCTTGAAGCTCGCTTTCGGAATAGGCCGGAACGGCAATTTCTGCAAGCGCCTGATCTCGGCCTATCTCCCCAGAGCAGATCAGTGTAGACAAATGAGCCCTGCGCTTGTCAATGCCAAACTTAACTGGGAGTATGTATCCCTGATAAAACCTCGTAAAAACGGATTCTCCGTGTTTTGTACAGTACGGTTTCCAAGCAAGATCCTTTTCAAGAATGGTTTGAGCCTGCTGCCGGGTGTATCTAACGTAGTTGAGCAAAGGATGCATCTGGATCTTATGTACATATTGGCTGGCAAGAAGATCCCTGAGACCGAATGAGGGAAATGTATCCAGCGGAACGGTACCGAATCTCTGGTGTATTGCGCGAAGATTCTTATTGTCGACTTTGCTGAAATTCCATGCTCTGGGCAAGATCCCCTCAGTTGCTTCGTTACCACCGTAAAGGATATGGCGGACACCGATTTCCCTCGCCATACGATAGAGAATGCCATGTATTGCCTGGTCGGTAGGGACTTCAATATCGATAACCGAAGCTTTCAAATAGGCCCTTTGAAGGCTTTGAAATTCCGGCCAGTCGATTACTTCGGTGTGAAGATCAACTGAGCCAAACTTCAGAACGGCTGCAATATTAGTCACAGCAAGATCGGAATTCCAGCCATTGTCCAGATGCACCGCAAGCGGACGAAGTCCCCATTGTACTGCCAAATACAGGAGATAGGTGCTGTCGAGTCCACCGCTTACTCCGATTATGCAATCATAATCCTTTCCCTTCCCATCCGATTTAATCCTCTTCAGAAGCAACTGCAGAGAAGACTCAGTTTCATCGCTTGCATCTTTGTTTAGAGACCGGCGGTGGAAAAAAGACTTGCAGTGATTGCACATACCTTGTTCATCAAATCGAATCCGGGGATCCGTACTATCCATTATGCAACGGGAACAAACACGATCCGTACTCATCATCTACCTCTCCGGACAATCCAATGCAATATCCGACCGGTCAGGATAGTTAATCAGAACTGCTCGACGTGGACCCCAGAAGACAAACATGCTTCCGGCAGCAACAGCAGAGGCGTTTCCGAATTCAACAGCGTCTTTCACATGTTCAACGGTCCCCGCTCCACCGGCCGCGATTACCGGCACCGAAACCGCAGAAGAAATGGCACTGATAAGCGAAATGTTCATTCCTGACATTGAGCCCTCGTTCTCCACGTCAGTTATCAAAATCTCCCCTGCCCCGTTTTGGGCGAGTTGTTTGGCCCAACAGACCGGGTCCAAATGTGTGGGAACAGAGGCATTATGGGAACACACTTTCCACCCTCCATCATAGGTGCGAACGTCAATCGCTCCAATGATGCTCTGGGAACCAAAACGGTTTGCGAGGCCTGAAACGAACTCCGGATTTTCAATAGCACCAGTATTCACGCAGATTTTCTCTGCACCCGCATCGAACAGTTCTTTGGCAGCATCGAACGTATTTATACCGCCACCAGCACTAAAAGGCATGTAACATTCATCCGCAACAGATCGAAATACCCCAAGCTGAGGAGAACGTCCATTCTTTCGAGCATCTATATCCAGCACGATGACCTCATCGACTTCCTTCTCATTGAAAATCCGTATTGCATTCAAAGGATCTCCCAAATAGCGGTGATCGGCAAAAGCTCTGCCTTTTACCAAACCACTGTTACTGATGAGCAAAACAGGTATAAGTCTAAATCGCTTTTGGGCCATTACTCAACGCAAACCGTTTAAGAATTTCAAAACCTCGCTTATGGCTTTTCTCGGGATGAAACTGGGTGCCAAAGACACATCCTTTCTGTACCGCAGCGGTAAATTGAATTCCATATTCTGCTGTGGCTACAACGTCGGAGGTGTCGGTACAGCACATGTGGTATGAGTGAGTAAAATAGAACAATGCATCATTTCCTAAACCTGCCAGATAGTCGCTTTCCCTTTTCTGCTGGATGGGTCTCCACCCCACATGAGGAATAGAATGATCGCCGGCTTGGGTTTCAAAAGAGAAGCGTCGGACCACTGCGGGAATCCAACCCAATCCCTCAGAATCCCCTTCTTCAGAGTATTCACCAAACAGCTGAAAGCCCAGACAGATTCCAAAAACGGGTATGCCCTTGCCAAGTACGGCTTCGGTAAGTGGCTCAATAAGGTCAAATCGTTTGAGATTCTTCATTGCCAGACCGAAATGACCTACACCAGGCAAAATGATCCTGGATGCCGAGAGCAGGTCATTGTGAGATTTTGTAACGCCCACTGCTGCCCCGCATTTCTCAAGCTTGTAAGCAATTGAACGGATATTGCCCATTTCATAGTCAGGAATTACAACCACATGATTCTACCTCAGGAAACCAAATACTTGGTTGCTGGCCACTGCTGTTGCGCTGCTACCAGTAGCAAAACCAATCATTTGCGTTAAACTCAATTATGCAATATTACGATCAAGTCATAGCGATCGCAATAGAAGACAACAGAACGGGTTATATGTGAGCTTTGGGTTATAAAACATCTTCTATTAGAGCATTGGCGGACTGATCTGTGCCGCTTACTCTTGAGTTCAAACTGTCGCTGCAATGATTGCAGTCAACTTAAAATCGGTGGGTAGTGCCCCACCATTTCAAATTAACTATCCAAGTGTTGCATTAAAACATCCACAATTTCCGCAATTTGTCCATCCGATAATTCAGGGTATATCGGCAAACTCAGGATTTCTTCGCAAGTCATTTCGGTAATGGGAAAAGAGCCTTTCGAATACCCGAGGTGGTTATAAGCTGGTTGAAGATGCAAGGGTATCGGGTAATGAACGCCGGAGGAAATACCTGCCGATTTCAGTTTATCCATGAGCTTATCCCGATGAGAGACCCGTACCACGTAGAGGTGAAACGCATGCTGCGCGCCGGGAGGTGTGCAAGGGAGAACAATCCCAGTTGTCTCGTTCAGCTGCTCCGTGTATTTAGCCGCAATTCGACGTCGCGAATCAGACCACGTTGGAAGGTGCCGGAGTTTCACGCGTAGAACAGCCGCCTGAAGAGCATCCATTCTGCTGTTGATTCCCTCGACGTCATGCTGATACTTACCCAATCTGCCATGGTTTCGAAGCATTCGGATCTTTTGTTCGAGCTCTGAGGAATTAGTCACGATTGCACCGGCGTCTCCATACGCACCGAGGTTTTTCCCTGGAAAGAAGCTAAAACACCCGATATCACCGATTGTACCGACATGCTTTCCATTCAAAGTAGCACCGTGAGCCTGTGCGCAGTCCTCGACAACCATCAAAGAGTGCTTTCGGGCGATTTGCATCAGGCTTCCCATATCTGCCGGGCTTCCGTATAGATGGACCACCAGAATTGCGCGTGTGTGCCTCGTGATAGCTTCTTCGACTTTGGCGTAATCGATTGTGTAGTGATCGGGATCAATGTCAATGAAGACAGGACGTGCTCCAAGCAATCCTATTGGCTCGGTTGATCCGATAAAGGTGTGGGAAACGGTAATGACTTCGTCACCAGCCCTTATTCCCAGGGTTCGAAGGGCGAGATAAATCGCGTCGGTACCGCTATTCACCCCGACACAGTGTTTTGCCCCGCAGAAGCCGGCAAATTCCTCCTCGAACATTGCCACTTCTTGGCCGAGGATAAAGTTACTTGAAGAGAGAATGGACTGAATAGCAGTATCGACATCAGCCTTAATAGTTTCATATTGCGCTTTCAAATCGACTAACGGAATGCTCATCAGTTCTCTCATCAGGAATAGGGTTTATCTACAAGCCCGTATCTGCAATCAAGCTCTTTCACATCCTTAATCACCCGTGCAGGGTTACCGGCTGCCACTTTCCCTTCAGGTACGTTCCCAACTACAACGGAGCCGGCACCAATAACCGCACCCTTGCCGATAATCACACCGGGCAGCAGAGTTACGTTCGCTCCAATAATGGCGCCACGTTCCACGCGAGGTCCTCGAAGACATTCTTTCACTTCCGGGCAAAGCGGATGGAGGGCATTTGTGCAGCAGACACGTGGCCCGACCCAGCAGTCTTCTTCCAAAATAGTGAACTCAGGAATAAATGCCTGCGAATGTATTCGTACATTATCCTCGATTTCCACGTCATGCTCAACCACAGTGCCCGTTCCGATGCTTACCCTATCCCCGATCCTGTTATTTTCTCGTATCGTGACATGGTGTCCTGTCTGGAAGGCCTCTCCGATCGTGGCGCCCGCATAGATGACCGTATGGGATCTTATTACAGCATCTGCCCCGATGGTGGTTTCAGGAATGTCTTCACAGTTGGAGGGAAGAACGCCAATCGTTACGAACTCGCCAACACAAGCATTGGGGCCAAGTGATACACGCTCGAGAACACGATAGTTACTCATGCGGCACAATCCCCAGCTTGCACTTGCGAGGCTTGAACCGGAGGAAAATCTCTTTTCCCGATTCCGCGGATTCGTAGATAGCATTTATCAGCTCAAGGGACTTACGCCCCTGCAGCCCGTCAACAAGAACGCGGCGATTGTTTTTAATGCATTGCACCGTCTCGGCCAAGTATTCAGTGTGATTCCAGGCAAAGTCATTCGGATTTCTGGTGCAATCTTTTCGAATCATTTCATCCTGAGGTCGCTCTTCCACGAATTGCCATAGCTTTAGTTCATTCATGAAAAAACCACCGATCTCTACTGTTCCACCTTCACCCATGATAGAAATCGATCCCTCCACATCACGAGGGCGAGTGGCAGTAGTGGCTTCGATAACTCCGAGGGCACCATTCCGGAATCGTAATATTACTACTCCGGTATCTTCGGTCTCTATTCTGGCCAGTCTCGTTGCCGTCATGGCCATGACGCTTTCGACATCTCCCATAAGCCAGGCGAGCATATCGATATGGTGGCTGGCTTGATTCGTCAGGACCCCCCCA
>JBEPYC010000057.1:0-15142 GCA_041641555.1 Chitinivibrionales bacterium
ATAAAAAAGCACTCAAATCGAGTCCATCCATTCGGGGCGTGGTCTGGGTGAAATTCACCGTAGCCCCATCGGGCAAAGTCCTATCGGCATCTGTAAAACGTTCCGACATCCAAGCACCGGGTTTCACCAGTGCACTGCTTCGGTACGTGAAGAAGCTGCGGTTTGAGCCTATTGCGGGTTCGGCGGGAGATATGAAATTCGTCTTTCCATTCGAATTTGCACCCGAATGATCCTTGCTCTGGAAAATGGAAATTCGTGTTCGGGCTTACTTCTCACATGTCACTGAACCTATTTTCCTATCGTCCGGGCATTTACGCATATAAATTAACCATCGATTTTTCATGCTTAAACAGCATTCTTCCTTTTTAAAACAAACCATAGCAGTAACCGACTGTCTCCTCATTCTGGCGGCATTCTGCCTCTCGCACTACATCGTTTCTTTTTTCAAGCCGCTGTACGATGTTTTCGATTACTGGCTCATGTTCGTTGGTTTCCTGGGCTTCTATCTTTACTTTGCCTGGACCCGCTCTCTTTTCTCGGTTCTTCAGTTCAGCTGGATGCGTGGCCTGCTCAGCCGGATTATCATGATCTTCGCTTCCGCCGGCATTCTGGGCGCCTCAATTCTCTACATGATGAGGGACCCCTACAACAGCCGGAGTCTCTATCTTGTCTTTGCCATAGTTTCTCTGGTAGTCATTGCCGCCGAAAAGTTACTTCTCAAGGAAGTCTTTGCCACGATCAGACGCAACGACCGGAATACGACTCCCGTAATCGTTTTCGGTCGTGGCCGCCTTGCATCTCACGTGGCCATGCAGGTTCAATCCCACCCCGAATGGGGTCTGCGGATCATTAAAAAGGTCGACCTTTCGGTTACGCCGGTAGAGTTCGAGGAAATTCTCAAGAGCAGGTATGTCGAAGAGGTCTTTTTCTGTGTTCCCCGAACATTCACTAAAGCAGGGTTTCGGGTGGATCCGTACCTGCACATATGCGAAGAAATGGGGCGCCCGGCGCGCGTTTTTCTCAATCTTCCCAATGCAACAACATTTGCCCGTTGGGAATACCATTCCTTTATGGATCTGCCAACCATTATTTCTCATACAGCCGAGCTGGATCCGGATCAGTTAATCTTCAAGCGGGCATTCGATATCCTTGGAGGAATTGTCGGTTTTTTCTTTTTCATCGTACTATATCCGATTCTTGCTTCCCTTATCAAACTCACCTCTCCCGGACCGGTATTTTTCAAACAGATTCGTGTCGGCAAAAACGGGAAACGCTTCGTCATCTACAAATTTCGCACAATGTACATCGATGCGGAGAAGCGAAAGCGGGAATTAATGGAGAAAAATGAACTGAGCGGGGCAGTATTCAAGATGAAAGACGATCCTCGGGTAACTCCGCTGGGTCGCCTGCTGCGTAAGCTGAGTCTCGATGAACTTCCGCAGTTTATCAACGTAATCAAGGGTGAAATGTCTCTGGTAGGAACACGCCCTCCCACACCAGATGAAGTATCCCATTACGAAAAATGGCACCATCGAAGAATCAGTATTAAGCCGGGTATTACGGGTCTTTGGCAGGTGAGCGGGAGAAACAAAATCTCCGACTTCGACGAGATTGTCCGTCTGGATCTCAAATATATCGATTCGTGGAGCATACCATTCGATTTCAAGATAATTTTCCGTACTGTGTACGTTCTGCTATTCGAACGCGGCTCGGCTTATTAGTCCCGAATTCCTGCTTTTCCCATTTCACCTCCGATGTGAGCAGCTGATTGTTGAACGAAAAACCACCCCTTCCCATCCCTTCTGAGGCAAAAAGAATCCACTCCCGGATTGTTGATCATCTCAAAGACCTCGCCCAAGGGGACTTTGATTCATGCTCCGGACAAGCATTTTTGCAGGACTGGTCCAAGGTTCTCGGTCTCTTCGACTCCTATCTTTCGACACTGATCGACCATGAGACTACCGGCGCGGTCTGCCGCAAAGGGTGTTCCTTCTGCTGCTACCATTGGGTTGAGGACGTCTATAGTTTCGAAATTGAGATTATTGCATCACATCTACGAACAGAACTGGCAGACTTTGTTGATCCAATTGTTGAATGCCTTCACAAAGACGTTCAACAGATAAAGCTTCTGGAGCAGATCACAAAGGAAAAGCTTTCGGCTACCGAAGGGCTCGAAGATGAAGAGGACTTCGATCCACACAACGTTCTTCTATCAAGCTTTTATCAGCTTCAGACTCCATGCCCCCTTCTCAGCCCTGAGGGGACATGTCTGGTGTATGAAAAACGCCCGCTCACCTGCCGATCGTATGTGAACCTTATCGACCCGTTACTTTGCACACCCGAGAAGATCAACCAGGGCGAAATCGGCACCTATATGATAGATTTGGAAGCAGAGGCGATCCCCTACCTGGAAGCGCTCCACACAAAATTCGAGCGATCCAGGGACCATACCGGTTTTCGGGCTCTTCTTTTGCAGTATCTTACAGATTGAGGGGATGTCCGCGTGCTGGTATTTGAGCCCAGCGGTGGGGGATCATATTTTACTGTGAAATCTATGAAATGCCAGGCAGGCACATAAGCAGGAGCTACCAACATGTTTTCTCGAGTCAAGGGAGTCGCTTCTCGAACTCTCATTTTCATTCTACTGGGGTCATGGTCTCTCCTATTGCTATCCGAGGGCATTTTGAGCCTGCTCAGGGCATGGTATGTCTTTCGGATGAAGAAAGCCGTGAAGGTTCCGTACCGTTTTCTGTCGGCAATCCGGAAGAAAATGGGGTTTCTTGTAGTTTTGCTCAATGCCGGAATTCTTGTTGTCTATTTTCTCAAGAACCGGGCAAAAAAGAAAGCGGAATGTTACTGAAATCAGCTCATGTCGAGCATTCGCTGGAGGGACTTTTTCGCGGCCTCAGCAATCTCTGGTGCCACCGTCACTTCAAGTCCTCCCGTTCCTTCGAGGCTCTTCCGCACCGCCTCCAGAGAACCCTTTCGCATATTCGGGCAGGTAATCTGATCTGAGACAGGATAGAACCGTTTGCCGGGATTCTGTTTTTCCAGCGTGTGGATGAGTCCCCGTTCGGTTGCAACGATATACTCTGTGTGTCGATCTTTTTGTACAAACGAGCACATCTGACCTGTAGAAAGCACCTTATCAGCAAGGGTGCGGGACTCCGGCGGCGCTTCAGGATGAATCATGGTGCATGCCTCTGGATATTCCTGCTGCGCATGTCGAAGAGAATCCGGAGTGATGCGCGCGTGAGTCGGGCAGAACCCATTCCACAGAATCATTTTCCGTCCGGTTTGTTCCGCAACATAGGAACCAAGGTACTTGTCGGGAACAAAAAGTATTTCTCCGGATTCGGGTAACTGCGACGCTATTTTCACTGCATTCGAACTCGTGCAGCAAATGTCCGATAATGCCTTGACATCTACCGGAGAATTGACGTAACACATCACCGTGCTTCCGGGGTGCTCTTTCTTCAGCTCTCTGAGATCTTCTGCCTCGATCATGTCGGCCATCGGACAGCCGGCCGTTGGTTCGGCAAGCACCACTTTTCGGCGGGGGTTAAGTATCGCCGCGGTTTCTGCCATAAACAGCACCCCGCAGAAAACGATCAGATCCGCTTCGGTTCGCGTCGCCTCGACGCTGAGCCCGTATGAGTCCCCCACGAAATCCGCGATATCCTGTACTTCACCCGGCTGGTATGTATGAGCCAAAATGACTGCGTTTCGCTGTTTTTTGAGCTCGGCTATTCTTTCGACATTCATGAACTACGTTCCTCCAAAATCACATTTTCCTCTCAGACGCCTTGACTATTTCACAAATGGCGAAAGTTGCCGAAGCCTTTTTACGATAGGTGGCATTGCTTCAATAACAGCCTTGATGTCTTCTTTGGTCGTATACCGACTCAAGCTGAAACGAGTGGAGCTGTGTGCGAGAGTGTAGGGAACTCCCATTGCCCGCATCACATGTGATGGCTCGAGCGAGCCGGTCGTGCATGCTGAACCCGAGGAAGCAGCGATGTTCTTTTCATCGAGCATCAGCAGAATAGCTTCTCCTTCGATGTACTCAAAACTGACGTTTGTCGTGTTCGGAAGCCGATGGTCCTTGTGTCCGTTGAGCTTGGCTCCCGGGCATTCGGAAAGAAGCGCCTCTTCCAGCGTATCTCGAAGTTTCCTGACTCTCCCCTGCTCTTCCTCGATCCATTTCATTGCGAGTTCACAGGCAACCCCTAGTCCGACAATATAGGCGACATTTTCCGTCCCGGCACGCATTCCTTGTTCCTGATGTCCGCCGATTATCAGCGGGGCCGAAGGCGTTTTGCTTCGGACATAGAGAGCACCAACGCCCTTCGGCGCATGGAGTTTATGCCCTGAAAGCGCAAGGAAATCTATCGGAATTTCGGCAACGTTTACAGGAAGTTTTCCAACCGCCTGAACGGCATCGGTATGAAACCACCCGCCGTTCTCTTTAACCTTTGAGGCGTATTTGGGAATATCGAAGATGACACCGGTTTCGTTGTTAGCCCACATAAGGGAAACCAGTGTGTCTTGATCGATCGATGTCTGCTCGAGCTGATCTTCACGAAGTAACCCGTTTTCGTGTACATCAAGCTCGGTAACCGAGGCCCCCTCCTTGGAAAGATAGCGACACGCATTAAGAACCGCCGGGTGTTCAACCGACGAAGTAATCAGACGCGTGACACTTTTGTGTTCGCGCAGAAATCCCTGCAAAGCAGTGTTGTCGCTTTCGGAGCCACAACTGGTGAAATAGATCTCCTGGGGCTTGGCACCGATCAATGCAGCCACCTGTTCGCGGGCTTTATCGACATGCTTTCGGATTTTGCCGCCAAACCGATGGATGCTGGAAGGGTTGCCGTACTGATCCTGAAGAAACGGCAGCATCGCCTCCATTACTTCAGGGGCTACTTTGGTCGTTGCGTTATTATCCAGATATTTGACTTTTTCTTGTTCCATTGGGTACAGCCTCCGAGGCAATATTATCTGAAGCGCAGGATGTTTGTCTCATATATTACGCGCTGCAGAAAAAATATATAATCCTAACCCTTCTTACAGATTCCTGGCCATCAGCAGGTTCTGGGAACTCGGAGACCTCGGCGATAAGAATGGCAGGGGCGGAGAAATGATCTGAAGGGATCTGCCTGCGAACGCTTGACAAAACACCCACCGCCCAATGAGCGATCACGGGTATCGTAAATGACGTTTCACGGTAAACCGAGTGTGATGCTCCCCTCTATTGGGGGTCTATCGGTAGGTAAACCTTCCCCGCACTTCATGGAGGTAGGAGCCGTACGGACGGAACACGACACCTGGATACGAATCATGTACCTGCACCCACAGGACAAAATCCTGTATGGTCGTGTCCGCCGGAGGTGTCAGTAACTGTATCTTATTTCCTACAAGATTGGTGATGCCCATAAGCTTGTCGGCCGGAACACCGTCGGACTGGCCTGGATCCAACTCGAAAAAATATTCGTATCCGAATCGTTCAACCGCATTGGCCGGCAAGCCTTCCAACGCACGTTCAAACGAAACCGCCGAATCCGCCTGATCCGCCTCCGTCACCACGAAATAGCTGTAGCCGTCCTCAACGGGTATTTCTGTCGTGGTGTCGCCCGGCTCGGCAAACCAGAACGTATCGCACTCCTGCGTGTGCAGTTCCGGGTCATAGGTGACAAGCCCCGCACCTTTCACTTTGTAGACGCCCATCTTTGCGATGACGGGATTTGTATTGGCATATACATTAAAGCCCGGAAAATCATGAAAAACCCCGTTGTATCGAACCGTGTAGTCGCTCTCGACAAAGAAAGAGTTTTTCACATCAACATAGATGCGCATACGAATTGTCAGAAGCTGCGCCATCACCCCGTAAATGGAACGAACCGAATCGACCATCCCAATCGAATCCAGAAAGCCATCGACTCCCGACGGATCACTTTCCACCAGAGGCCGAAGCAGTTCAGCCACCTGCCTTGTGGAGTCAAGCGATTGCAGCAAATCAGACTTTGGAAGCCTCATCTCCGCCGGTAATTCATCCTTGAGATTTTCAGGCACCAGATCGACCAGGTTCTCGGGTATCATAGAACTCCGGTACATTATGTCATTGGGGATTTTGGTTTTGACCGCCACCGTGAATGTATTCGGCGAAGACCAACTCTCCGGGACTTCGGTGTATTCCAGGGGACCAATGTCCAGGGCGGTATCGGCACCTAATGCATTGTACGGTAGATTGTACGAAACTTTCCATTGGAGATCGGAGGCATGAACCTCCTGGCCGGCAAAGACGGCGGTAATCTTGACTGTATCACCCGGCGCGGCTTCAGCAGGCTCGTATACCATATCCAGTAATCGAAGGCGATCGTTATCAATTCGCTCGAAGGAATTACCGAACTGGACGCAACGGGTACTGATCAGAAGGGCCATTGCGCACGATATGACTAAGATGCGCTTGCGCATGATGGGAAATCCTTTCTCTTAGAATTCGAATCGAACCCCGATTGCCGGAATAAAGATCGAACTCACCGTCTGTCGTGTTTCCATGTCATAGAAGTCATCGTAAACGTAAAACTCAGGGCTCTTGTAGAAAAAATAGCTGATATTCTGCAGGTCCGCGTACAGCGAGAGCATGTATTTGTTAAAGGCAACTTTCTTATCAACCCGGATATCGAGCTGAAAGAACGGATCCATACGCTCCGAATATGGTTCTCCCTCTTCCGCAACATACATGCGCTGGTCTTCATCATATGTAACGCGTTCAATGGGGGTTGAAGGTTTTCCGGTAACGTATCGACCTCGGAATCCTACATCCCAGTTATTATCGAGTCTCCAGCTACCGAGCACCTGAAGATTGTGGGTCTCATCGTCGGTAAAAAGCACCCATTCATCCAGGCCGCTATCGTAGCGCTCGCTTCGAGAAAGAGTGTAGGCAAGCCACCCGAAAAACCGATCTCCCGAATCATGTCGCAGCATCAGCTCCATCCCGCCCATTCTTCCTTTTTCATCGGGAATCCATGTTGCTGCTCCCCCGGCGACATCCGCACCCCGAAAACCCATACGCGGAATATTCCATTGCCGGTTATAGTATCCCAGGACATCAAGAGAGATAAGATCGGTGATCTGCCATTCGTAGCCGAGTACATAATGCGAAGCCTTGGTTGCAGGCAGGTGCGGGTCTCCAAACTCATCATGAATGACAAACCCCGCGGGTTGGGGTGATTGACTGTAACTGCCTACCGCCCCTTTGAACGTGTGATTATCCAGAAAGTTATATCTTCCGTTCACCCGCAGGGACGGTTCACCGGAATAGGACGTTGTGTTATCGAAGGTATAATCCCAGAACTCCGGCACCTTTGCGCCACGGTAGTCGAGTTCCGTATACAGGTCATAGCGCAGCCCCGGTATAATCTGCACTTCTTCGATGGGCTGCCATTCCACCATGAGATAACCACCGATATCCCCAAAGAGCCAATCGGTAATCGTGTCCCGAACGGGGATGTCGCTTGTTCCGGGGAGAGTCAAATTCATATCGATATTATCTACGAAGACGTCAGCGCCAAGGTTGATCCGCATGTTATCCGTGAGGTCGTAGGAGAGTTCATCTCGAAGATGCATAAATGTCTCAATGTTATCGACCTTCATCGTACCAAAGATGGAAGTCAGACTATTTGCCCGTGTCACGGATAATCGGAGTGCGTTGGTCAGGCGTTCAGTAACCGCCCGGTCCCAGCCGGCAAGTACCATGTTCCATGCAAGACTCATCTCGGCCCGGTCAGTTGCCTCATCGATTTCGTCGTTTCCACCGGGGAAACCCTTATACAGCAATTCTATTCGATCACCGGACCCGAAGAGCGTCAGAAAACCCGAAGACTCTTCGGTAAATTTCACATCCGCCCTGGCAAGATAGTCCCAGTAAAACGGCTGCATGGTAAAGGGAAGATTGAAATCGAGGTTATCCAGACCCCACTTCAGAAGGAAACCCGAAAAATTCATTCTTCCTGCGGTCAAAACAGACACTCGATCGTTGACCGGGCCCTCGACAAAGAAGGTTCCATCGTTAATGTTCGGATCCAGATACCCCTGCCAGCGGTCATCGGCGGCCTTTTTCCCCGTAACCTCCACAGCTCCCGCAATGGCCCCACCATACCTACTGCTCCACCCTCCTGGGTAGAAATCGATTGTTTCGAGTGCATCCGAGTTGTACACCGACTTTACTGCAGAAAAATGGTACAACTGCGGGAGTAACACCCCATCCAGATAGAATTTCGAATCCCAGGTCGGAGCTCCCCGGACTACGATCTGTCCTCCGCCGAACGAGGGCCTGGAAACCCCCGGAAGAGCCTGCACTACCCTGATTGCATCACCCCCAAGCCCCGGGATTTTTTTGACTTCGCTAACATTCAGCTGTCTGCGGCTGACTTCCTTTTCTTCAACCTGGCCATACACGGTGATTTCCAGCTCATTGTAGGAGACTCGCTCTATGTAATAAGTAACCTCAAGCAATTCCCCGGGCATGAGCCGTTCTTTCTCCGCAAATGCTTCGTAGCCGGGAATCGGAGCGGTCACCTCGACCGACACAGCGGGAAGCGAGGTAAAGGCAAACCGGCCAGTCGAATCGGTCAGGGTAACCAATCGGTTTTCTTCGAGATATTGACCTTCGAACCGACCCAGACCATCGCGGTAGACACCAAACGGAACCGGAAGAGTTGTGTCTGACGCAGTATCTATGAAATGGACAACCACCATGGCATCGATAATCGGTTTGCGGGTACCCTTCTCGAGCAGACGTCCCGAGAAATTCACATACTCATCAATCCGCTCGACTGCTTCCTGGAGCGAGAATCGATATTCATACTGAAGAATTACCGGCACAGGCTCGCCACCCGCAGTTGCCGGTGAAAATTGAAACCGACGGGCAGCCAGAACGGCGCTACTATCCAGGACTGGGTGCAAGCCCTTGACTACAGCCACACTATCAACTGTACCGCTATCGCTCACCAGAAGATCCATTCGTACCAACCCCTCGACACCATCCTTCTGGAGGCTATCAGGATAATCGGCCTCTGCAAATTCAGTTATTTCAGGCATGCTTTCGAGGGGCGGAAGACTGTCGGATGTCACATTGTTTTCGTTTCTCGTGGTATCGGCAGACGCATCTTCTGCATCCGATTCGATTTCAATTTCAATCTCAGATGTTCCATATGTCGGCTCTGTGCTGTCAGTGACTGGCGATTCAACGGATTCGATACCGTTTTGCTGCGCTCCAGCTGTTACCGTCAGGATTAGAATCACCAAGAATCCGATTATGTCATGCTTCATTTCAGAAATTCCTTTTTGAAACCACAAGGGTTTTACCCAATGAGTTTAAAGCGAATGGTTATGATAATTCGAACTGCAACGGCTTGGCCGTCTCTGAGCGCAGGCTCGAATTCCATCTTTTTGCATGCAGCAACCGCTCGCTCGGACGCACCGAACCCCAGATCATTGAGAGCGGTCGCCTCTTTGACCTTCCCGTCGATATCTATCAAAACCCGCATTCGTACCGCTCCCTCGATCCGGTTCTCCAACATTTCCGGTGTATATTCCGGTTTGACGCGTTTTCGGATCCGGGGAGGCTTGTCCACTGTTGTTGTCGAAACGATCTTGCCCTTTAAGTCTTCGGGAGTAGCTTGCAAAGAATCGACATCTTTGTTGAGCGTATTTCCGAGTTTCCCCACAACGGCATCGGACAACGACCCGCCCGAGCCGATACCCTTGGAATATACCTTCCGTAATCCGTATACCCTTCTGACCGGCTTTTCTTCCGCCTTAACTTCCGGCTGAACATCTTCCTGTTCTTTGCCGTACTCGGGATCGTGTGTGAGGTCAACCGGTTCCGATTGCTTCGGTTTAGGATCTTCTTCGGATTTCGGTCTAACAGGTTCCGGCGCCGACGGGGGCGGTTCTTTGACAAGAAAACGGGTTCGAATGACTCTTGCTTTCTTGACCACCTCCTGCGGGGTGACATCGATATGATTCAGGACAAACCCCACGATCAAAGCGGTTGCGACTGACGTCATCAGAATAAACCGGAAACCAATCTCATTCCCTGTTCCATTGGGCGTCATACGTGTTTCGTACGATTTAAGCGCCCGTTCTCGGGGGGTATCGGAGGTGTTCGGTCCTGTAGTATTCTTCATTTCCATTTGGTATGCCGTTTGCCGGGCTACCCGTCGTGTTCCAACACCAGCACAGAGAAATCCGAGAAGCCCGCCTTACTGCACGAGAACATGACTTTCTTCACGATATCGAATTTTACTTCCCTGTCGACCTGGACCATGAGTTCCGTTTCGGTAGAATCACCGCAGCTCCTCTGCTTCTGCAGAAGCCAGTCGTGAATTTCGGGTATGAGAAGGGAGTCGGTCCTGGCCAGGCTTTCTACTGTTACCAGGCTCCGTCCATCCATAAGCACCTCCTTTTGTGTAAGTTCAATTGAACAATTGGGTCGAGGTGGCTTACTGGCAGATGATATCGGAAGCTCAAGGTCTTCTGAGGGGGTAACCAGGTTGCCTTCAACAGAGAAGCTTTTTATAAGAAAAACAAGCAGAATGGTCATAACATCCACCAGCGATGTAAGCTGAGGACGAAACGTTCGGGGAACGCCGGCCGGAACATGTTTTTGCAAAAAACTCACAGCCCCGTCCCCCGGGCAATGGTCGACATACCGGCAGAAGATAATCCGATTTTCTCATAGCCTGCATCTCTGCATGCATCCATGGCTTTTACCGCGTACTTGAACTTAACGCGATCGCCTATCGATACAACCGTTTCATCTTTAATCTCAGCACCGGCTCGATAACCTGCAAGTGATTCTCCAAGCGTTCTGAAATCATAATTCCCCTCAATCGCGGGAATTGAGTCCAGCATCGCCTCTCCCTGAGTAATCGCCAGGTACGATTCCGCTACCACCACGGTCAGCTTGAGCTTGGGTTTCCCCTGTGAGGAATCCAGATCGGCCCCAACATTGGGCGGCAACGAAAAGTCTATGATCGATACGTGGGTGAATACTGCCATGGACACAAGGAAGGGTATCAATATGATAAACATATTCATCACCGGAGTAACATCGATATCCGTAACCTCTGCGTTCTCCGAGGGTGGCCGTGAGTAGCGAAAGAATGAAAGGCTTTTCATTGACGTTTCTTTTTGAGATAGTTCATGAGCTTGACCACGGCATGATCAAGATCCTTGGTCAGCCGGGACTGTACGTTGAACAGCACCGTGTGCATGACCATACACGGGACCGCAACGATCAGCCCAAACGCTGTAGTGACCATGGCCTGGGAAATGCCCGCAGCCAGCAGTGATGCCTTCTTTGATGCCTCGACCAGAGCCAAGGAGCTAAACGACTGCATAAGACCGGCAATAGTCCCCAAAAGTCCAAGCAGGGTGGCGATGTTGGCAAATAAAGACAGGTAATTCACTCGCTGCGAGTACCGTGGTATTTCATTTATTGCAGTTTCCTCCACGGCTTCCTGAATTTCAGCTGCTCCGAACCCTTCATTGTATCCATCCAGTGCCGTCTGGAACAGCACATTGACGGGGCCCTTCTTGCAACACACCGCATTTCGGGCTTCGTCAATGCGATCTCTGTTAAGTGCATGCGCAACATCAGCAACCAGCCGACTACCCTTCACGTTACAGACAAAAAAGTAGAAGAACAGGCGTTCAATACATATTGCGGCGGCTACGCCGAGCACACCAAGAAGTATCCACATGAACACGCCGCCCGCCTGGAAGTACTTAGCAGCAGATTCTACCATGCACTTACATCCTCTCGAAAATGAAGTTATCTGACTTTTCTGAAAATATCTCTGGTATTTGTAATTTGTCGTGAATCAATGGAATCATCTGATTTTGCAAATGGCATGCCGGACTACCGCTGAGGCCTTTCTTGCGTTCACATTGCAGTAATCGCCACTTCCCCCTCCCCCGTCCATGGATCTGAGCGCTTCGATACCCCATCCTGATATATGCTTTTGATATGTCCCACCGCACCCAGCATGCAAAAAGGGAATGCGCCCGCCAGGGTACACATTCCCTTATCCTCAACTCAACGACCTGTATGTGCTAATATGTTACTTTACCTTAAGCTCTTTCCAGCCTTGCGAGTAGTTATACAGATCGCGGGCTACCATGACATAGACAACAACACGCTTTGCGCCGAGATCATCTTTCCGTGCCCGCAGCATTTTTCTGCGCACAAGGGGACCACCGCCCCAGCTTGTAACGATATCGACCGGCAGTCCGGTTTTGTGAGCCATGTGAGATCCAAGACCGGCATTCTTACAGTCCACCAGTTCGAAGACGCCAGTGAAACTGTCTCCCATCAGGAGGATGGGATCATTCCGGTCACCATCATACGGTTCACCTTCCGGAGTAAACACCCGCTTTGCTTTGAGCTGCACTGCCGGATAAGCAGCTTTGTCCTCTTCGGGAAGGCGCGCGACGATATCTCCCTGACGAGAGAATGTGGTATCCCTCACGGTGTAATCCACTTTGTCCTCAGCGGCACTATCATACCACGAATACGCTTTCACCCGGTCAGCGATCGCTTTCGCCACAATCTGCAGTCCCCGGTTGGTGTAATGCGTATCCTGCCGCTGGTAGAGGTTTTCCTGGTGGAACTTGTCCTCTGCCTTGGCTTCGAGCATCAATGGAAGAACATCGACAACCTCTACCCCCGCATCCTGTACATCATCGAGGAACTTACGGTAGTGCGGGTTAATCATCGCATCGGTTTCATCCACGGTCTCGAAAGGAAGATGTTCGTAATAGACATCTTCTTTGTTGGGAATAGGAACAAACAACAGGTTCACGTCATTTTTGGCCAAATACTCTTTCAGGTCCACCAGATGAGGAATAGGGTTTTTATCCTTCGGTTGCTTGCTCAAGTCACCGGCAGACATCATTTCCAGGGATTTTCTAAAAAATACCCAGTCATCCTCTCCCTTGAAACCCATCTGACCTTCAGGAAGCTCCTCAAGGAAAGCCTTTTCGGCCTCGATTACCGGAGAAAGCTTCTCCGCCCACTCCTTGTAGCCTCCCATTTCCTTACGTTCTTGCTCAAATCGCTCATTATTCGCTTTGAACTGTTCCGAAACCGAGGTGTCCATCTTTTTGTTTTCGATGGTCGTGGAAGCTGTCGTTTCTTTCTTTTCCGTCTCGAGTCCCTCGACAACATACACATTATAGATAATCTTGCCGAAAGGATTTCCTTTCACCACGGCAACCGGATTTTGGACTGTGAGCCCTTTGAGCTTACGGGTGGCCCGACGGTTGGTGTTCTCGGTCGGCCATGTGTCGTGCCCGGACATATCGATAACATCAGTGTTGTAGGTTGGATACCAGTAAGACGCAAGAACCATTATCCAGTCCTTGATCTCCCCGGCATTCAGTTCTTTTTGGGTATAATCACCACGGATGAAGTCTACTGCTTTCTGCCGTGTGGAATCAGGTAGATTCTGAAATTTCAAGCGACCATAAATCTCCCGAAAGTCATCATCGTCTTCATCGTTGATTCCATCGAGAAATTTCACCCAGGGCTTGAACTCGACCTTACCCCAGAAATCTATCTCACCATCGCGTTCATGCAGGTATACTTCCACAATCTCCTGATAGGGTTTCACCACATTTCTGTCGGCCCACTTCTCGCCATCGATCTCAGAGGTCAGATTGGCGAAAGCAGGATCCTTTGTCGCTTTCCAGAGCCTGTCGTTAAGTGGTTTCCATGCCAGCGGTCGGGTCTTTTCTTCATCGGTAAGCGGCGTTTCTTCCAGAGTATTGACCGCATCCATGAAAACGCCATCGAAGGTCATATCGGCCAGAGACTTTTTGCCATCGGGCTTTTTGGGCCGCTGTTTTTTCGGGTCATGCAAGACTGGATTATCGATATAGGCCGCGTAATCCATGTTCGCCAGTGTCGGTTTCTCGATCTTCCGAATCATTGTCCGGGACTTGGTACGGTCAAATTTCGGGGTAAGTTCTTTGTACGGTGCGGCCGATAGTACTGTCGCGGCGATCAAAATGGAGCCGGCATATAGCATGTTACGAACCATTATTCCTCCTTGCACATTTCATTCATTCTCGGATATATCAGGTGACATCTCCGATATTGTTATTCAGCATCAACAAAAAGCGGGACGTGAGCCCAGCCTTTCTCTCCGTACCGGAAATCACGCTCGACTATTTCCCAGACGACAACTTTCTTGTGCTCAAGGAAATCAGAGTTCTTTTCGCGGTACTCCTCGATTTTTCTCGAGAGCATTTCCCGAACGAGAGTCGAAGCACCTCCGTCATTGACCAGCTCTTCGACCGGGTATCCAAGGTTCTTGCCAAGGTGCGAAATCCACCCCGCCGAGGAGGGTTCATCAGACTGATAAATCCGCGAGAAGCTGTCTCCCATAACAAGAATGGGTGAATAGAACTTTTCGCGGGAAGACTGACGCCTGAACGGAACCGTTCGCCGGATCTCACCTTCGCTGTTTCGCATGACCCGTTTAACCTGGTAGCAGGTGGTCGGCTCGAGTTCGGTGTAATCTCCCAGGTACGGAAGGGTATCGTGTGGAATCTCGACCATTTCGGCAACATCACCACGACGATCCACGACCATGGTATCAACGATGTATTCGTTTTCACCCTGTTCATACCAGTCCAGCTTCTTCACTGCTTCGGTTACTTCATCCGCAGCGATCAGAAGACCTCGTGAGCGCCAATGCGTATCCTTACGGAGATACAGCGCTTCCCCGGCTTCCTCGTCTTGTGCTTTGGCTTCCTTATAAGGATGAAACAAATCGACAACCTTCACATTACGTTTTCTGAGCTCCTCCAGGAGGCCGACCGAATGAGAGAATGTGCAGGCCTTATCGGAAGGAAAGTTTGGATTGATCATTTCCGGGTAAACTGAAGGCTTACCGGGGACAATGACCACAATCAGATCGATACCTTGCGCCTGGAATTCGTCACGAACCTGAGCGATTCGGTCGACGGCATTCTCGGTAATTGCCACATCGTTAAAGTCGACCGCTTTTGTTCTCTTGTCCAAAACGCCAGGACGAACGAGATAGTCGAATCCAGGCTGATAGAAATA
>JBEPYC010000058.1:0-15064 GCA_041641555.1 Chitinivibrionales bacterium
TCCGACATCAGCAATAATTCAGTTACTGTTTCCGCGATGGAAGGTTCATCATCGATAACCAGCACGTGTGCATCAAACTTCGCTGCCATTGGCCACCTTTCACGGGACTGGTACGGGATTTGCGCGACCGGTTAATATAAATTATACTTCCCGTGGAGCAAACCGGAGAGCACGCTTCTCCCGGCCACGGTCCGCGGCCAACTACCTTCGTAGGTCTTTTATCGACGATCGGTTACACCGGGAGACGACAAGCACCAGAAACAGATGATAGAGAGAAAAACGATGAGCGATCAACAACTCCACCCTGAAATGTTTGAGCAGAAAATGTCCAAGGAGGGGCTCAGCAGCACGGTAATCCGATCTTTTCTCAATTATTACGGAAAACTGGCACAGGAGAATACGGGGAAGATACCGGAAACCGAAATTGCTCCGCTCCAGGAGAGCAGCATAGTTAAGGCACGGGAACTGGGCGAATACCAGGATGCCGGGAAAAATGCATTGGGTAACACCGTGGTAATCAAGCTCAATGGTGGACTCGGAACCAGCATGGGACTTGACATACCAAAGTCTCTTCTCCAAGTTCGTGAGGGGCTTAATTTCCTGGACATTGCATCTCGACAGATCATTGCTCTTAACTCACAGTGGGGCAAGAACATCCCTCTTATACTGATGAATAGTTTCAATACGCAGGATGCCAGCCTGAAACACCTTTCCCGCTATGAGCAGGAATTACGCAATGATATCCCTGACAGTTTCCTCCAGCATCGGGTCCCGAAGGTCCTGCGGGAGAATCTGAAGCCGGCGCACTGGCCGAATAACCCCGAGCTCGAGTGGAATCCGCCGGGGCATGGCGATCTGTATCTCGCACTCAGCGAATCGGGACTTCTCAAACAGCTACTCCATCGCGACTTTCGCTACGCATTTGTCTCCAACATCGATAATCTCGGAGCGACCCTGGACATGGGGCTCCTCGGATTTTTTGCCGAGAAAGGCTTCTCCTACATGCTCGAGGGGGCAGATCGAACGCCCATGGACAAAAAGGGTGGACACCTTGCCATCCGTGCAGACGATGGCCATCTGGTGCTGCGCGAAGCCGCCCAGTGCCCGGAACAGGACATGAAAAGCTTTCAGGATATCGAGCGCCATCACTTTTTCAACACCAATAACATTTGGATTGACCTCCAGGCACTCCAGGACCTTATTGCCAGCAACAATGGTTTTTTCGAATTGCCCCTGATCCGCAACGCGAAAACGCTCGATCCACGGGATAATTCATCACCAAAGGTCTATCAACTCGAGACTGCGATGGGTTCGGCTATCAACATATTTCCAAAAGCCGCCGCCGTTCGCGTTGACCGTTCCCGTTTTTTGCCGGTGAAAAAGAGTAACGATTTTCTCCTGGTCTCTTCGGACTGCTACCGCCTGACCGACGATTATCGAATTGAGCGACGAAGTGAAGTCGATGGACATACGCCGGTGGTTTCCCTGGATTCGACCTTTTACGGCAAATACGATGATTTTCAAGCTCGTTTTCCCAAGGGAGCTCCATCGCTGATCAATTGCACCTCTCTTGCCGTTGAAGGCGACGTTCGCTTTGGTGCCGGTGTTGTCGCCAGGGGTGAGGTTGAGATCCGAAACACGGCCGATGACCCGTACGCGATCACCGATGGTGCTGTGATGGAAGGACATGTGGAAAACTCCGATTAGTTATTTTTGTTCTTCCCGTGGTTCTGCAGGCAGAGGCAGGGGTGGCCATGATTCCCTCCTACTCTGCCTCTTTTAATTCCAGTCCCTTCCGATAGTTCTGACAATCCGGGGTCGCACATTTCTGTGAGCTGCCGTACTGTCTTTGCACCGACTGTCCAAACGAGCAGCGTGAGCAGCGCCAGCCGTGAATGTGGTGCGCAATTTATGTTATCAGGTACAACATCCCGGCATTTCACAAGGTTCAAAGTATGTCCCAATCCGAAAATCTCTCGACTCGTATCCAAACACAACTTCTCCCATTTGTAGAACGCCCCCTGCGGTATTCCGGCAATGAACTGAACATTGTAAAAAAGGACCTCAGAAAAGTGTCGCTTCGCGGCGTGCTCTGTTTTCCAGACCTCTACGATGTAGGAATGTCGCATTTCGGGCTTCAGATACTATACCATTTAATCAACAAAGAACAGGACCTCGCCCTCTCCCGGTGTTTTCATCCATGGTCGGATGCCGAAACCATCATGCGGGAAAAGCAGATCCCCCTGTTCGACCTCGAATACGGTCTTCCACTCGAAACCGCTGACTGGGTCGGGTTTTCCCTGCAATACGAACTTCAATTTGCCAATGTTCTTAACATGCTGCGCATGGGAAACATTGAACTCCGTACCGAAAAAAGGACCAGCAACGATCCGATTGTGATCGCCGGAGGGCCTTGTGCGGCAAACCCCGAACCTCTTGCGTCGTTTCTCGATGCCGTGCTTATCGGAGATGCCGAAGAGGCGTTGCTGCAGGTCTGCCGGACGCTCCAGCAGTGCAAAGAAAAAGCGCTCCCCCGTCGGGACATTCATAAACAGCTCTCTTCGATTGAGGGCGTTTACGTTCCATCGCTCTATGCCTCGGTCTCCCGCGGTTCATTTCTTGTTCCGGAAGTGGCGGAGACACCTGTTCGTCCGGCTAAGATCAAAGTGCTGTCCGATGAACACTATCCGCGCAAACCATTGGTTCCGCTTATCGATGTCGTCCATCACCGCCTGGCAGTCGAGGTGATGCGCGGATGCACCAGAGGGTGCCGGTTCTGTGCTGCAGGGACATTTTACCGTCCCGTCAGGGAACGCCCGGTCAAATCAATTCATCGTGATATAACCGAGGGCATTTCGTCGAGCGGCTGGCGTGAAATCGGGCTTCTCAGCCTGTCCACTGCTGACTACAGCGGTCTGTCACCCCTGCTGGGACTGGCCCGTGGCCTTACAGAACACAATCACATCTCCCTATCTCTTCCGTCAACGCGAATCGATTCGCTGAGCGAATCCGAATTCGACGACCTCTGGTCGGTATCTCACCATTCCTCCTTTACCATTGCCCCGGAAGCAGGGAGCGAACGTCTCCGAGCGGTGATAAACAAGGGGTTTTCCGATTCTCAGATCTACGAAATGGTGGACACGCTTCTTGTCCGCAAGGTCCGCACCATCAAGCTTTATTTCATGATCGGTCTTCCCACCGAAACCCAGGAGGACCTCGATGCACTCGTCTCGATGGTCAAGAGAATCGCCGGCAGTGCCCGGGCGAGCAAAGGCAAACGGATGGTGCATGTGTCGGTATCGCCTTTTTCGCCCAAGCCGCATACCCCGTTTCAGTGGGAACCCATGGAGCCTCAGGATTCGCTCCGCGAAAAAAACCACTTTCTTCGAGACCAGTTTCGTGCGGGCAAAAACATCAAGTTTTCCTATCGCAATCCGGAGATCACCGCTTTGGAAACTGTACTTGCACGTGGCGATCGTTCCATGGGCGAAGTAATAGAGCAGGCATGCCTTTGGGGCGCCCGCATGGATGGATGGGATGAATTTTTTAATTATGCCCTGTGGAAACGCGCTGCCGAACACGTCGGAATAGACCTGGAACGCTTCACCGGTCCATATGACGAAAAACAGCCCGTGCCCTGGCAGGGAGTCAGCACAGGCGTCACCACCAGTTTTCTTCGCCACGAACGGGAGCGGGCATATCGAGCCGAGCTGACCCAAGACTGCAGGGATGGCCAATGTAGCGCGTGCGGCGCCTGCGAAGTGCCGCGAGAAGGCCTCTGTGAAGCTGTCGGGCCTTTACCGGCCGAGGACACCGCATCCTTCGGGTCCACTCAATTGACATCTGCACAAGAACGACATTTCTATCGAATCTCGTATAAAAAAGGCGTCCCGATCAGATTTCTCGGGCACAAAGACATGGTCAATGTGATACAGCGCGCTTTTGCAGC
The DNA here is from genome assembly GCA_041641555.1 of Chitinivibrionales bacterium. Classification (GTDB taxonomy): domain Bacteria; phylum Fibrobacterota; class Chitinivibrionia; order Chitinivibrionales; family WJKA01; genus JBEPYC01. Next base: position 3,950 of record JBEPYC010000058.1, read on the forward strand.
GAGCGATATTCCGCTCGAGTATTCCCGGGGATTCTCACCTCATCCGCGAATGGCCTTCGGCCCTCCACTGCCCCTCGGCGCCGCGGGCGAACAGGAACTCTTCGACATCATCACCAGCACTCCCTTGGTGGAGCGATGGACAGATGCTAATCGCTTTCTCCCTCATGGACTGGAGCTTTGTTCCGCACGGAAACATGGCCAGAAACCCCAGTCAATCAGCGCTCAAATGACGGCTGCACGCTACCGGTTTATCCCTATCACCCAGTTCGATCCGAGTTTAATAAGAGAAAGAATTGAACATGCGCGAAACACTGCCAATCTCGAGATCACGTTCACCAAAGGTGGCATTCAACAGAAAAAAGATATCGCTCCAATGATCCTCGAACTCTCTCAGGTAAATGATTCCTCCGAATTCGAGGCATCACTTCTGGCAAAACCAGGAAGCACCTGTCGTCCTCGCGATCTGCTCAGCGGCCTTTTTCCCGAGCGAAGCGAAAATGAATTTGTGATCATCCGAACCACCTGCCTGATGTCGACCGATGCCGGTTTCCTGGAAATATGTTGAAATGGAGCGAGGAGGGAGGAACGACAACGATGCCGGCCTCGCTCTGTGGTTGGTGAGCCGGGTCTAAGTCAGCCAAACCCGTGGGGGGGGCAGAACGCAGGAAACCTGCACTCCTGAATCTCATCGTTCTCAATGATTGGTGTCGGAGTCCTGATCGAAATAGCGGTAAATGTCGTGATCCTCCTCCAGACCCTTGAGAACCGCTCTCCCACAAAAGGCAAAGGAGGTCCGAAAGGCACTGATACTGTCGTCATCCAAAAAGGCACGGGAACAAAGAATCCGGTCGTGCTCCGGTACATTTCGCCCACCTTCTCTGAATGCTTCCGGTCGAAGTCCCTCGATTCTGAAAACGATATTGACATCGTTGCCATGAATGTCTTTGGTGCTTGCATCCATAACGTAAGCTTTTCCGCGGTGGAGCCCGATGCGGATATGAATAGGTGGGTTTTTCGACTGAAGGTTTCTCTGGAGAAGCGCCTGCAGGATTTCTCGTGCCGCCATCAATGCATCGGCAGCAGTGTCAAAAGTTGCCAGAAAGCCATCTCCCGTACTTTTTACAAAGGATGCCCGGTAGCGGGCCAACGCCAACTCGGAGATTCTGTCCAGACGATTTTTGAGGTGAAAGGCAAGTCGATCATCTTTGCTGGCCACCCGAGTCGAGTCGCAGAGATCCAGAACCATCATGACGCAATCACTGCGAAGCTCATCGATACTGTATACTTTCGAAAGAAGAACTTTGGAATCGGCTCCGCCGTGGAGAGTCTTTCCGACCGTAGAACCCGATGACCGGTTGTTGGAAACAAGCAGCTGAAAATCGCGTGCAGCCCTTATCACGAAAGGTATTTCGACCTTTTTCTTACCGTGCACCTTCTCCCAGTCACCACCGAGTAGAATGAATGTCCCGTTTGAGCTGTCTCTGTCCTCGACGAAATAATCGCCGCCCGAATTCAGAATGACCATATGATGACGTGAGACATAATCACTGGGCAGCACAACATCGTTGGTATCATCCCTGCCCACAAAAACGACATCGTTTTTGACCACGTACTCGCTCTTCTGATACGAGCGGAGACTCTCCGAGACGATTTTCCATTCCATCTACAACAAGCTCCACCAATAATAAACCAGGGTCGCTTTTCAAAAGACCATATAAAATAGGTCTGTGCGCCGGTTTTTCTCCTCTAAACGACCGTTGATGGTGTCCAGGCAGGCACAGTCCTTGCATGTTCTCTTTGTTCTGCACTCCCGCACAATGGCATCGATGCAGCAGCATACCATAAAAGTCCTACGGAGATTATACCATGAAAAAACGGGATGAGCGAGGACAACTCTTTCTGGAAAACACCCTGAGCCGGCAAAAACAAGAATTCCAGCCCAAGAACCAGTTCAGGATTAAACTCTTTACCTGCGGACCTTCGGTCTATAAACCACAGCACCTGGGAAACTACCGGACTTTTTTTTACGAAGATATTCTGGAGCGGTACCTCGAGCATCTGGGCTACGATGTCGAGCGGGTGCTGAATTATACCGATATCGAAGACAAAAGCATTAGCCAAGCCCGGAATGAGCACAAGCAGGTCGACCAGATAACCGAACCGGTAGAACAACAATTTACCGAAGACTGCTCATATTTGTTCCTTCGCCTTCCGCATCTCATTCCCCGATCCAGCACGAGCGTCGAAACGGCAGTGGCAATTATTCAACGGCTGATGGAAAAGGGACATGCCTACCGCCATGAGTCCGATATCTATTTCGACCCACTGACGTTCGATGGCTTCGGAAAGCTTTTTGGTCTGGACATGAGCCAGTGGCCCAAAGAAAAGCGCCGCTTCGGCAAAGACACCTATCCGGGGCAGCAATGGAATCTGGGTGATTTCATTCTGTGGCATGGATACCAGGAGGGTGACCCGGTCTTCTGGAATACCGAAATCGGGAAAGGCCGCCCATCCTGGAATGTCCAGGATCCGGCCATGATCGTGAAACACCTGGGCACTCAGATTGACATCGCCTGCGGCGGCAGCGACAACCTCTACCGCCATCACGACTACACCATAGCCGTGGTCGAAGCCTATTCCGGTCAGGAACTCGCCCCCTACTGGTTGCATGGCGAGCACTTGCTGGTCGATGGTGAGAAAATGGACAAAAAGAAAGGTAACGTAGTGTATCTGGCCAATCTCAGGGAGAAAGGCTACAGCGGAGAGACCATCCGGTACTATTTCGCTACGCAACACTACCGCCAGCCGTTTGATTTCAGCTATGATGGTCTGGATGCCGCCCAAAAGGATTTAGCGGAACTGACGGGATTCACGAAGGTATTCACCGAAGGGATTTCGGGTGAAGAGCCCAGCGAACAGTCAAGCACACCCGCGCTGGAGCTTCTTTCACGATTTGAAGACGCCTGCAATGATGACCTGCACACCGATGAGGCACTGAAAAATCTCAACCGGCTGCTTTTTCCACTTGCCGAAGCCCAAAGAGAGGGGAAACTGTCGGATACCGATGCCGCCGGAATATCACATGTCCTTGGCCGGATCGATTCGGTGCTGCAAATCGGACTTTAGAGAGGTAAGTCGACAGCAGACTCCGAGAGCTTTCCCAACCTTGACAGATATGCAAAGGCCGGGATCACCGATCCCGGCCTTTGCACAAGACATCCCTGCATGAGGTGACGATTTATCAGCCTGCCGGAGCCAGGAGCTTTGCCTGAATCGTGATTTCGGCTCCTGCCAGCGCCTTTGAAACCGGACAATTTGTCTTGGAATCTTCGGCTATTTTCTGGAATGTGTCTTCGTCTATTCCACCTACCTCAGCAGCCGTTTCCAGTTGGATTTTGCTGATCTTGAACCCTTCCCCAGCTTTGTCCAAATGGACCGATGCTGATGTCCGGATTGAAGAGGGTTTGTAGCCGGCTTGCTCCAGAGAAAGCGAAAAGGCCTGCGAAAAACACCCCGCGTGTGCCGCACCAATCAATTCTTCCGGATTTGTACCAGCACCTTCTTCGAACCGGGAGGCAAATGAATAGGGACCTTCATACACCCCATCACCAACTTTTACCGTTCCCTTACCTTCCTTGAGTGTACCATTCCACACTGCTTCTGACTTGCGGACAGGCATCCGTTACCTCCTTAAGTGTTCCGCGGTCGGCCCTACTTTCCTGCCGACCGCATTTTGTATGAAAAAGTTATCTGTCGGCTGCTATCAGGTCAGTCCTCTTTTGTCATAAAACGCATAGAGATTTCGCTCATAGTCCTGTGGCCGTTTTTTGTTGTATTCAGGAGAATCGTCAAGGTCCTCCTGCGAAAGTCCGAGAAGTATTTCTGCCGTGGCCGCGCGTACCTCTCGAATTTGCTGGATGGGCAACAGTACGTGCCTGTCCTGTACTGTAAGCCGCGGTCGAACCACCAGGTACCGCACAGTCCAGTCACTCTCGTCCACGAGTACATCACCGCAGGAGACATTCTGCTCGTCGGTTGTCTGAAGAGTATAGTCGCGAATCCGTCGCGTGCTGTGGATGTACTGTGAGTACGTTCGGTCTTCGGCAGGCTCTGCAAACTCAAGCTGCTTCAGCTCGTCGTCATCGGGTTCTCCAGATGCAAGCGCCTGCGAAGCCTCGTAATCGCCTTCATCATAGTTGTACGAATCCGGTGCTTCCCGCTCATATTCGCCTGGCTGAACCCCGCCTTCGAACGGGATGCTCGGATCTGCCATACCTTTGGTACGAGGAGTGTCGAGAAACGAAACCTGGCCCCAATACACCGGCCATTCATAGTACCGATGAAGCGCTACTTCGTACTCCCGGGTTACGGGAAGATCCACGTCGGTTTCCGGGCTGTTATAGACCTTTTCCCGCGGAAGCGAAATCGGTATGACTCCCTTTTTATAATCGGGCTTTCCCAATGCAGTAACCGAAACCAAAGCCGTGCGCGTCTGTATCGGCTCTTCTATCTGTATTGCCGCATAGCGAATCTGCCATTCTTCCTCGTCGAAATAAAGATCACCCAACGTGCCGATAATGCCATCTTCGCATTGGGCGGTAAAACCATATAGTTCAGATGCATGCCGTAGCATTGCGATCACCTCCAGACCCGTTTTGTCCGACCGGTAAGCAATGCTTACCGGTTTCGGATCACTCGATAGTTCTTTATCCGTGGTTATAGTAGAGCAAGTGCCGTTCCAACTGCAGATGAAGCGAACGGCCCGTGATTTGCTTGAATTGGGATACCCGGCTTTCGGGACAACACCGCCCATATTCAATCTCGGCCACCCTTTTTCGTTCTTCACGCGCAAACCGGGCTACCTGTTCACATGCGTTCGTTTTCAATAAAGAAGTGTACCGAAATTATGCCACATCCACGACAGAATCTTCAGGAAGAACACCGCCCGGAATCGATCCATGGACGCATACACAATAAGCATGGTCAGGGATATACACAGGATGCCGTTCTTGGTGCAATCGATGGATGTGTGACCACGTTCGCGATTGTAGCCGGAACTGTCGGCGGTAGCTTCTCCCCAGTCGTCACCGTTGTGCTTGGAGTGGCCAACCTTCTCGCCGATGGCTTCAGTATGGCTGCAAGTGAGTACCAGGCCACCAAAGCCGAAGGCGAGGAAGTCGACTCGGCACGGGAAGAAGAGCTTCGGCACATCAAGGATATCCCCGACGGGGAACGGGAAGAAGTTCGACAAATTTACGAACAGAAGGGCTTTGAGGGTGAGACACTCGACCGGGCTGTCGATGCCACTACCAGCAATACCAATACGTGGGTCGACACCATGCTTACCGATGAACTCGGGCTTCAGCCGGTGAAACGGTGTTCCCGGCGGGCGGCCGCCGTAACTTTTCTGGCTTTCGGAATCGCGGGGTTCGTCCCGCTCATCCCCTTCATTTTTCCGGGCATTATTGTACAAGGCCATTTTACGGTGAGTGCAATTCTTACCGGACTTATGTTCTTTTCTATCGGACTTGCCAAGGGGTACGTTCTGCACCGGCCTCGGCTTATTGCGGCACTGGAAACCCTGTTCACAGGGGCATTGGCCGCCGGACTGGCCTTTGGCGCCGGAGCGCTACTCAAAAATATCTACGGAGAAAACGGAATGTAGATGAGGTTTCACCCCGTTTTCACTCTTCCTGTTCACCTTTCATCGTCGCGATAAGTTCCCGCTTCTGTTTCCAGAGCTTTCGGGACAGGGAAACGTGGTACTGGTGCGGGTTGACTATGCGTTTCACGCCGGTATCAAGACTCTCCAGGTCTTTGTCTCTGCGCTTGCGGATCTCGGCGATATCCCCTCCTGTGCTTCCGAGCTCTTTCCCGTCTTCCCAGATCTTCTCATGGAGCCTCTCGATCTTGCTGAGCTGTTCCGAAGAAACAACTCGTGATTTGGAAAAATCCAGAGGGTGTCGAAGATCAATTTTGGTGCTCTGCTCCAGGTTTTCCTGGTCCATGGCGATGCAGTCCGCGGTGGCAAGGCCATTGCCGCTGTATAGTCGCCACACTTTTTTGTACCCTGGATTGATGATTTTCGCGGGCGTTTCAGACAGTTTTATTGCGGGAGCCCACTCGCCTTTATCCTCAATAGCTACCAGTTTATAAACGCCATCCAATGAACCAGCGCCTCTTGATGTTATAAGACGAGTACCGACGCCATAGACAAACCGGTCGATCAGTTTATCGGGATTGACTCCTTGCCGGGGAGCTTCTTCGCGCACCTGACGGATAATCTGCATCAGCACCATCTCATCGAGCTTGTTACTCAACACAATGGAAACATCCTGGAATCCCGCCTGATCCAGTGCCTTTGCCGCCTGGATGCTCAGGTAGGCAAGGTCGCCCGAGTCGAGTCTGACCCCAACCGGCTTATGTCCCTTCCGTGTGAGTTCCTCGAAAACCCGGATCGCGTTGGGGATACCGCTTCCGAGAGTATCGATTGTGTCGACCAAAAGAATGCAGTCATCCGGATAGACCTTAGCGTAAGCCCTGAAGGCCTCCAACTCTCCTTTTCCTGTTGCAATGAATGCTTGCACCATACTGTGAGCATGGGTACCTTTGGGCGGAAACCCGAGTGCACAGGACATCCCGGTATTCGAAGAAAAATCAGCCCCGCCAATGAGTGCTCCCCGCACTCCTTCATTAGCGGCCAGGCCCTGTGCTCGTCGCATTCCGAATTCTATGGTGAGCTGGTTCTGTCCGGCAAGCTTGATTCGCGATGCCTTCGTTGCAATCAGGCTCTGATAGTTGAGATGATTGAGCATGGAAGATTCCAGCAGCTGGGCGACAGCCAGGGGGCCGGTAACCACCGCAACAGGTTCTTCGGGATGAACCACTCGCCCCTCCGCCACGGCTTCGATTCGCAGCCTGTCGAAACATCCGTTCGCCTTCAGCCATGTCAGAAAATCCTCTGAAAACGTTGCTTCGCCGCTCCTTCCCGTCTGGCTTCGAAGCTGCTCAACTTCCCTCTCTCCAAATCGCGCAGATTTCATCCATTCCAGAACCGACTGCATTCCTGCGGTAAGGCAATAGCCGGCCTGATGGGCGCCATAATCGGGATAAGAACGAAAAAAGTAATCAAATTGAGCCCCCCGCTCATGCATGCCCATTCTGAAATACAGCTGAGCCATGGTCAATTCGTAAAAATCCGTGTAGAGAGCGCCGTTTTCAATACCCATACAAAGACATCTCCAGTAACACCATTTTCGGAAGCGACAATCAGCATTTGATTTGCAAGCGGTGTGCCACAGCCTGCGGCCCAGTGCGCAACCGGTATTCAGGCACGAGGATTGCACAATATCGTAAGTGCCCTTACGGGTCTGAAGTCTTTGAGAAAGGGGGTTTCTTATGCGCGTGAAAGAAACAATGACGGTTAATGCGGAACCTATTGAAGCTAAATCAACGGTGGCTGAGGCGGCCAGCAAAATGGAAAATCTCAATGTGGGCGCCTTGATCGTTGTAGAAAACAACGAACTTGTAGGACTCATAACGGATCGGGATATCACCGTACGAGGTGTGGCACACAAACTCGATCCCGAGAAGTCTCTGGTTCGAGACATTATGACCACGGAAATCGTGGCATGTTCGGAAGACGATAGTCTCGAGAAGGCTACAGAGATCATGGAAACGCACAAAATCCGGCGTCTTCCGGTCACTGGTTCCGAAGGCACGATCACCGGGATACTTTCCATTGGTGATCTTGCAATGTCCACAAGTTACGAGAAAACCGGTGAAGTACTTCAGGCGATAACCGGGATAGCACATCCCGAGCGGTAGCCTGAGACCCGTTTTTTTGGATCGTTTTACCAAAGGGAGGGTGGTGCATCCTCCCTTTTCGATTTGAAACATGAAAACGTGCTCGTTACGCTCCCTCGATATGTAACTCCACTCCCGAGTGACGTGTTTTTTTACTGAATTCAAGAAACTCCTGTAGCCGAAGTGCAGGTGGTATCCACCTGGCCGGACCCGCCAAATGATGAAGCCTTCGAAGGTAGCAGAGGAAAAGAGCGATATCGGATGGATATGCGTGTTCGTTCAAACCAACCAGATGCCATTTGTCCGCGGCACGGGCGACGATGCTTTTCCAGAGAGCGGGCGACGCGGTCCAGGGGGCATCTACCCCCGATGGCCACAAGGTAAGAAGTATCTCTTCGAGCATATCCGTGTTGGTAAGGTACTCCTTGAGTTTCTTTGCAGATCTGGTGGTATTGAACGCCAGCCAGTGCAGCAAGATGAATTGCGGCGCCGTTGGATGAACCCACCATCACCCCTGGATATGACCGCCGGGGGTAATGACCTGTCACCATCTCCCGAAGGGTATCGGTCCTCATCTGCTTCAGCCGAGCTGGATGGGTACCGGCAAGCACCGTACTCAAGCCATACAATGTACGCCTGAGCCGAACCGGCAAAAGATTTACACTTTGGGCAAGACGGAATGGGAGTCTTCCCAGTCCGGGAGGGGGAGTTGGCCTTCGCGACTCCAGACAGGTAGCCAGAGACATCAGAAGGGAGTAGCTCGAATCAAAATCGGAAATGCAGTTGAGCGGTTTTCCCGTGTTCGGCATCAGTTTTTCTGAACGGGTGCATCCGTTTTGTCGGCAAGGTACGCCACTGCGCGCTTGATTCCTACAGCGGTCACCCCTCCGATCATTCCCACCAGCCCACTCCAGATGATCGCATCACGCCAGCGTGTTCGTGGCGATTCCGCATCCTCGGGAGGATCAACGCCACGAAACGATTTCCATGCTCGACCAGCTCCGGCCACCGCTGCAGCATTGGCTCCCATCGAAGTCACCCACGTGACTACCATCCAAAAGACTTTCCGGCTTGCTTTCTTCTTTTTGCTTTTCTTAAATATCATACTCAACTGGTTTGCAAGATCCATACCGATGCCCGTAACGGTTCCGCGCTCTTCTGGCATGCTGTTTGTAGGAACATAGGACATGCATCTGCGCAGCTCTGGAGGGAAGCAGCGCAGATATTCACGCCCAGATACCTGCGTGTACACGACAGACACCTGTCATGTGCATTGCCACTTCCGGAAATGAACGTGCCCTGATGAAGCATTTTTTCAAGCTCATAATAGATGTCGTGAAGGCCACCGCGGGAAAATGGCTTCAGGATAAGGCTCCGCAATCGGCTGCAGCAGTCGCATTCTATACCATTTTTTCTCTGGCACCCGTGGCAGTGGTGGTCGTGGGGGTGATGGGAATTCTTATCGGAGAAGAGGCCATTCGCGCCGAGCTCATTCACCAGGTACATGACCTGATCGGCCCTGAAGGTGCAAAGATCGTTCGCACCAGCTTCGATCGCCTGAACACCCAGGGCGGGAGTATCATGGCAACTGTGGTCGGAATGCTCATTCTTCTTTTCGGTGCCACGACCGTCTTTGCACAACTTCAGGCGCAGCTCAACAGAATGTGGCATGTTGAATCAAAACCCGGACAGAATCTTTTGAGTTTCCTTCGAGCACGATTGTTGTCGTTGGGCATGATCCTGATTATCGGATTTTTTCTGATCGTTTCACTCGTTGTGGATGCTACCTTATCCTATGTGAGTAATATTGCGGTCTTGAAATTACCAGGACTGAATGGCGCAATCGAGCTGGCCAACTTTGTTTTCTCCCTGGCCCTGATAACAGCTCTTTTCAGTGCAATATTCAAGTATCTTCCCGATGTAAAACTTCGATGGTCCGACGTGTGGGTGGGGGCAGCACTTACCGCGCTGTTATTCGAATTGGGCAAAACGCTGATTGGCATTTATCTTGGCAGGAGCGCAGTGGTCTCGGCATACGGTGCCGCAGGTTCGCTGGTAGTTGTTTTGCTATGGGTATACTACTCTGCGCAGATTCTTTTCTTCGGCGCCGAGTTCACTCAGGTCTATGCATCAAAACGGGGACACCCGATGCCCCCCGTGAACCATGCCCGAAAACTCGATTGACACTAGTGACGTTTTCGCTTTTTCTTGTGTGCTCGTTCATCGGAGAAGATGATATCGAAAACCTGCAGGGCCCCTCCAAGCAATGCACCGAGAAAGAGAAGAATCGCTAATCCCGGATACCCAAACAGAGTGAATTCGGTTTCGACCCGGAGAAGCAGTGCTGCGCCGATGATCATTGCTGCAAGCACAAGTCCCACCGTAATTCGGTTGGCTATCTTCTGGAGTCCCGAGATAAGCCTTGTCTCGTCTATTGCATCGATGCTCAGCTTGAACTGGTCGTGCTGGACCTTCCACAAAAGATCTCCCAAAAACCCCGGAGCCGATTGAAGAAAGTTCAAAGAATCGAAAGCCAGAGATGACACACGGTTGGACGTGACCGACTTGCGCATCCGTGAAATCACAACGTGCATCGCCTCGCGCCTCACTGTTGTATTGGCCACGTGGTTCGGGGCAAGATGCCGTGCGACGCGATCGAGCTTGAGAAGAGTCTTTCCCAAGGTAATTAGTTCGGTGGGAGGACGAATACCAGCATGGTAGGCTGCGTTGGTCATCTCAAGCACCAGCTGGCCGACCGGTATTTCGTTGAGTGTCGCATTCTGGTACTCCGCCACCATCTGGGCCACCTTGGTACGCCAGGAAAAAAGATCGAAATCCTCCGTTCGGTCCGATATGCGTAACGCCAGATCTGCAGCATCCTCTCCCCGCCCCTCGCCGATTGCAGCCGTGAGTCTCACGAGCGTATCCTGCATTTCGGGCGACAGATAGGCTACCATTCCAAGATCTACAAGCCCCAGCTTACCGCCTTCGGTAATCAACACATTGCCGGGATGAGGATCGACATGCACAAATCCGAAGAGAAGCGCCTGCCTGAGATAGGCTCTCAGCAGGTCATCGACCAGCTCCTCCCCCTCGAAATCGTTTCTCAGCTCACTGGTAATCTCAGTGGCTTTTCGTCCGCGAAGAAAATCCATGGTAAGCACACGCTCGGAGCAGTACGCTGGCATTCACGGCGAACCGGGCCAGCGGCGCATGGAAATGGCCTCGGCCGACGAGATCACCGAGATTCTCGCCCTGGAGATCATCGACGATGGTCCCTACACGCGCACGGTGCGCGAATGGGACAAC
>JBEPYC010000059.1:0-2500 GCA_041641555.1 Chitinivibrionales bacterium
CGCCATTCCCGTTGGACGCGTACTGGTCAGGCGTTTTCTTGACCTCATAGTCCGCCTCGAGTATATTTTGTCTTCGTAAATTCAAACTTCCTTAGCCGAACCGGGAGTGTGCTATGCCTCGTGTGAAGACGATTTACTCTTTGTTATTCGTTGCTATTTTGTGTGTACTGCCCCTCGATGGACAGGACTATAATCATGAGTACAATCCTGCGTTTCAGGTACATGCCTATGAATTGGATCCGCAGGAAGAAGCGCAATTCAGTAGTACCGATGGAGCTTTGTCCTGTTTCTGGCAAGTTTGGGACGCACGGTCATCATTAGACAGAGAGCGGCTTTCAGGGAATCAACACTACACATGGGGAAACATGCCCGATGGCTCGGCTGACGTGGGCATGGAACTGCGCATGGCATACGGCGAAGCCGGTGTCTATCTTTTTTTCCAGGTCACCGATGACCACTGGGAGTATTTCGGCGATCACATGTTTATCTACAAATGGGACGCAGTCGAGCTTTTTACCGAATCACATGGTGCCGGCGAATTGTACTCTAACCCCTCGGAATTCTTCCCCTGTCTTTCTCATAGCAGCATCCCTCACCAGCTCACCCATTCATATGCCCATATGCAGGTCCCATTCGGTAATGATACAGAGAAAGGCGGATATATTACCTACAATCACTGGCACCTGGCTGAATACCACAGTTCCAGTTGCTTTAAGGGTAGTGAATCTGACCAAGGGGTAATCAAATACACGCGAAATTCTCTTGATTATGCCCGAAACGCCATGGGTATCATACTCGAAATCATCGATGGTCAGCATGATACCAAGACAATGGAATGGCTCGTGCCGTGGGCTGTCTGGGGTGGCTTCTCCGAAAAGCCCCCCCGCCAGTATGACGGCGACACTCTTGGTATCTGTTTTGGTTATAACGACTGGGATCCCGGCCAGCACCGATCAACCGCTCTTCGATGGAGAAAGGCGGATCCCTATTCAAGCGGGCACACCTCCTACGATGCCTGGGGTGATGTTCTCTTTTCTCAAACACTGCAAAGTGCATGCGGTACCGAAAACACCCCCCCAACGATTACATCCCAGCCCGTCATTCACGCTCTGGCTGGTCACGCATATCGGTATCAGGTCGATGTCCAAGACCCCGATGAGGGATCAACGGTGACACTCAGTTTTCTCCAGAACCCTGATGGCATGACTATCGACGGCAGGTCCCTCGTCTGGGTTCCCACGGATGCCGACACTGGTATTCACATAGTCCGATTCCGAGTAACCGACAATCTGGGTGCATCGGCCTCTCAGTCGTTCGGTCTCGAAGTATCCCGAAATGATCCGCCGGTGTTTTATTCATCTCCGCCTCTTGGTGCCATTCCTGACCATGAATATGCATACGCGGTCACTGCAACAGCTCCGGAAGAATCCGATGAGGTAACCCTCGCTCTTCTGGAGAAACCATCGGGAATGCGTCTTGATGGAAATGTCATTCGCTGGACTCCCGCTCTCGCGGATACCGGTCAAACACCTGTTATTGTGGTAGCACATGACACCTATGGCGCCAGCACACTCCACGAGTTCACGATAGTCGTTCGCAAAAACGGGCTGCCTCCTGTAATCGATACCACCATTGGTTTATCCAATGCATATGCCGAAATCTCTTACAAGGATACCCTTTTTGCTTCGGATCCCGAAGAGGCGCCCCTTTTCTGGGAGATTATTTCTGACGTCAACGGGCTCACCATAGACAGTATAAGTGGTATTCTGTCCTGGACTCCGGGACGCACCGATGTCGGAAGTACAACATTTCGTGTAACTGCCACCGATAACATTCTCTCGGACACCGCGGTATTTACGATCGACGTGCTGCCCTCAGATGATCGGCCTGTCATCACGACGGCGATACCTGATACATTCTATCGCGACTCGAGTTATACCATTACCTTGTCAGCGGTCGATCGGAATCTGGACCCACTCATCTGGAAGCTTCTCGATGGACCAGGGGGGATGACAATCGAGCAGGGCCAATTACTCTGGAAACCGGACTTCGACAACGGCTCACCCGATTCTCTGCTTCTTGCTGTCTGGGATGGCGGCCTGGGGGACACGCTCTTGCACAGGTTTATTGTGCCCGGAGCCACTCCCATTGCCCAGGTGGCTGCCGCACAGGAAATCACCATTCCCTATCTCCGCCCACACCAGGGTACCAAGGGCGTCACCTTCAGTATTGGAATCCCATCGACAGCCACTCCGGTACAATTCGAGTTATTCGGTGTACTCGGAAAACGCCTTCACCATTCCAGGATTACTGGAGCAGGTAAGGTAACACTCAGTCTTCCCCATTTGCGCCTCTCATCAGGCATCTATTTCGCCAAACTACGGACCTCCACTGGCCAGAGCATAGTCTCACGGTTCAGTGTGCGGTGAACTGATTAGCAAAAGCACATGCACGAGAAACAAAAGGGAATGCTCACAAGGCGAACAACTGGCGTTTCGGA
>JBEPYC010000059.1:5000-14844 GCA_041641555.1 Chitinivibrionales bacterium
TCAACACTAAATGGTTCGGACCTCCACGCGGTCTTACCCGCGCTTCATCCTGCCCATGGCTAGCTCACACCGGATTCGCGTCTACCGCATGCAACAAAACGCCCTATTAAGACTTGCTTTCGCTACGGCTCCGTGTCTGAGACACTTAACCTGGCTGCATACGAGTAACTCGCTGGACCATTAAACAAAAGGTACGCCGTCACCCCGAAGGGCTCCGACAGCTTGTAGGTGCATGGTTTCAGGTTCTATTTCACTCCCCTCCCGGGGTGCTTTTCACCTTTCCCTCACGGTACTGGTTCACTATCGGTCATTGGTACGTATTTAGCCTTGGGAGATGGTCCTCCCAGATTCCCACGGAATTCCACGTGCTCCGCGGTACTCGGGAACACTGTTAGGAAGGCATATCGTTTTCGCCTACGGGGCTATCACCCACTATGGCCTGTCTTTCCAGAGCAGTTCGACTAACAATATGCTTTGTAACTTCCCGACCGCCCGGCATGGCGATCTCACAATGTCCCGCAACCCTGTCCTGTCAACGCACGCCGGCTTTAACAACAGAACAGTTTGGGCTCTTACCCGTTCGCTCACCACTACTTGGGTAATCACGGTTGTTTTCTCTTCCTGTGGGTACTAAGATGTTTCAGTTCCCCACGTTGGCCTCCTTACCCTATGTATTCAGGTAAGGATTTCCTGCAAGCAGGATGGGTTATCCCATTCGGATATCTCCGGATCAATGCGTGTTTGCCGCTCCCCGAAGCTTAACGCAGCTTACCACGTCCTTCGTCGCCGACCAATGCCAAGGCATCCACCAAACACCCTTACTATCTTGGCACAAACTTAATTAACCTCGACGAAATAATGTGCTTCACCAGCAAAACCAAACATGTCAAAGAACCACTCCGGACGGTATCCGGAAATCTGTATTTCAATCAGTGACCAGCATTTGAGCCGGTTCACGGATTACCGATCACTGTGGCAATCTTGGAGCTAACAGGGTTCGAACCTGCGACATCCTGCTTGCAAAGCAGGCGCTCTCCCAGCTGAGCTATAGCCCCGAAACCTACTTAAAGAACATGGGCCTGGAAAGACTTGAACTTTCGACCCCTTCCTTATCAGAGAAGTGCTCTAACCGACTGAGCTACAGGCCCAAAGTTGCAAGCCTAAGAGAGGAAAGGCAAGTTCTCTAAAAGTTTTGGTGTGTGTGATAGGCCCTCTGGTCAATAGCGTGAAAACAAGTCGAAACTCGTTCTCAATCTCCATAGAAAGGAGGTGATCCAGCCGCACCTTCCGATACAGCTACCTTGTTACGACTTAGCCCCAATCAGTGGTCTTACCTTCGGCGCGCTTCCCCTTGCGGTTAAAGCAACGACTTCGGGCACTCCCACCTTTCATGGCTTGACGGGCGGTGTGTACAAGGCCCGGGAACGTATTCACCGCGGCATGCTGTTCCGCGATTACTAGCGATTCCACCTTCATGGAGTCGAATTGCAGACTCCAATCTGAACTGAGGTCGGTTTTCGGGGATTTGCTCCACCTCGCGGTGTGGCATCCCATTGTACCGACCATTGTAGCACGTGTCTAGCCCTGGACGTAAGAGCCATGATGATTTGACGTCATCCTCACCTTCCTCCTGGTTGTGACCAGGCAGTCTCCTTAGAGTTCCCAGCATTACCTGATGGCAACTAAGAACGAGGGTTGCGCTCGTTGCGGGACTTAACCCAACATCTCACGACACGAGCTGACGACAACCATGCAGCACCTGTGTGGGGCGTTCCCGAAGGAAGGCTCTCCATCTCTGGAGAGTTTCACCCCCATGTCAAACCCAGGTAAGGTTCTTCGCGTTGCATCGAATTAAAGCACATGCTCCACCGCTTGTGCGGGCCCCCGTCAATTCCTTTGAGTTTCACCCTTGCGGGCGTACTCCCCAGGCGGGACACTTAATGCGTTAACTTCGTCAGTGAAAAGATTGACTCCTCCCACCAACTAGTGTCCATCGTTTATGGCTAGGACTACCAGGGTATCTAATCCTGTTTGCTCCCCTAGCTTTCGAGCCTCAGCGTCAGTATTGGGCCAGAAGACCGCCTTCGCAACTGGTGTTCTTCCAGATATCTACGCATTCCACCGCTACACCTGGAATTCCATCTCCCTCTCCCATACTCAAGAAAAGCAGTATCAAAAGCCGAACATGGGTTAAGCCCATGTGTTAGACTCCTGACTTACCTTCCCGCCTACGCTCCCTTTACGCCCAGTGATTCCGAACAACGCTCGCCCCCTACGTATTACCGCGGCTGCTGGCACGTAGTTAGCCGGGGCTTCCTCGAGTAGTACCGTCAGGCTATGGAGGTATTAGCCCCATAACGTTTCTTCCTACTCAACAGAGGTTTACGAGCCGAAACCCTTCATCCCTCACGCGGCGTTGCTGCGTCAGACTTTCGTCCATTGCGCAAAATTCCCTACTGCTGCCTCCCGTAGGAGTCTGGGCCGTATCTCAGTCCCAATGTGGCCGATCACCCTCTCAGGTCGGCTAACCATCGTTGCCTTGGTAGGCCATTACCCCACCAACAAGCTAATGGTGCGCAAGCCCATCTCTAAGCGATAGCCGAAGCCATCTTTAATCAAAAGTCCAGGCGAACTCTTGATCACATCCGGTATTAACCCCGCGTTGGCAGGGGTATTCCCAACTTAGAGGAAGGTTGCTTACGTGTTACTCACCCGTTTGCCGCTTTACTCGCTCCACCGAAGCGGAACTTTCTCGCACGACTTGCATGTATTAGGCACGCCGCCAGCGTTCGTTCTGAGCCAGGATCAAACTCTCCATAGTTATAAGAGTTTAATCAGATTCAATCAAAGAAAATGCACTCAGAGAACCCATTCACACACACCGAAACTTTCAAAGAACGTTCTTGCCAATCTCTCTTGGCAATTTTCTAATATAATTCAAAAAACAGTTCGAAGTCAATAGCTTACTCATCTTTTCCTAACATTTTTTCCTGCCCCGTCCTTTGCGCTTCCACGATAAACATACCCTCGCTAAAAAGGAGTGCATGTCCTGTACCAAAATGCCACAAAGGAAAATACCCCCAGCAGGAATTGAACCTGCGACACCAGGTTTAGGAAACCTGTGCTCTATCCTACTGAGCTATGGGGGCAGGTCTGAAAGGAAAGTCTATATCACCGACCCGCTTTTTTCACAGAGCCTCGTCACAACAGCGTAAAATATAATGCCTTTGCATCATAGTGCGCAAGGATATTGCCATACTTTTTCATCTTTTTCAAAGTTTTTTCAATTCAGGCCTTGCATACCACTGTGAATCGGGCCACAAATGCCGTTTCACGCCTTGCGACTACCCGGTGTCACATCTGCTCAAAAAGCGCTCTCCTGCGAGCAAATCCGCTAAAAACCCGGGTTCCGCACAATACAAATATCCACTACCCCACACATTTATTGAACAGGTGCCGTTGGCCAACAACAAATTTCTTTTTAAATTGGGGAGAGTATATCGTTATGTGTCTGAAGAAGGCTGGTATGCTGCCGATGATGCCCGTAGTCACCTACAAAGAGCCATTGCCGGCAAAAGAGTGCCGCCAGAGGCCTAATGGGCTATCCGAAAGCCGGCATTTTCGGATTTAACAGGAATTTCCTGAATCCGCAGATCACTGACATGAGCCAGCGGGGGACCCTGGCCTATTTCTTCCAGAAACCGGTCAATACGCGCCTGTTCGCCCTGAATCTGCATCTCCACAGAGCCATCCGCCCGATTTCGCACCCATCCATCCAGTGCCTGTTCCTGAGCCGAATCCTTACTGAAATACCGAAAGCCCACACCCTGCACCCGTCCGGTTACCACGACTGAGAAACGTCTCTGTTCCGATGATGCCATGCAGTCTCCTTGCAAAGAGTTCTCAACAAAACCAGCAAATGCTTTGCCGAACAGCCCGATGCACCTATCTTCGGGAAAAGAAATTTACAACAAGCGTTATGAGAACACTTAACAACACGCAGGTAGCCACCGGAATGTAAAACTTCACCCGGTCGTTGCCTAATTGAAGGTCTCCCGGGAGGCGGCCAAGTGGTATCCTGTCTCCAAAAAGAAAAATGAGCCCCAGAACGACCAGCACTACTCCTGCCAGTATCAGAAATCTTCCCGTATCTATCCAATTCATTATTACCTCACCCGTGCCCGATCCCGGTTACCTACCAGCCCGAGGCATCTTTAGAATAATCTTTGCTGTTGGGCTCCACTACCGGAGCGCGGCGCATCCAATCCGAGGTACTGATACGCCTTTGGTGTTACTTCTCTTCCTCGGGCAGTACGTTTGAGAAACCCCGACTGAATCAAAAAAGGTTCATACACCTCTTCGATAGTATCGGGTTCTTCACCAACAACCACCGCAATGGTACTCAGGCCGACCGGCCCACCTCCATAATGCTCGATCATCGACCCCAGGATCTTCCGGTCCATCTCATCCAACCCCTCGGCATCGACACCCAGCATTTCCAGTGTCATTCCCACGACCGCCCCGGTAATACGTCCGTCCCCCTTGACTTCAGCAACATCACGGGCACGGCGCAAGAGACGATTGGCTATGCGCGGTGTACCACGCGCACGCTTTCCCAGTTCCAAAGCAGCAGTGTCCTCGCATTCCACTCCTAAAAGCTTGGCAGAACGAGCAACTATCACCTTGAGGTCATCGGCGCCGTAATAATTGAGTCTGCCGACATAGCCAAATCTTGCTCGCATGGGCGAAGTCAGCATACCGGTTCTGGTTGTCGCCCCCACCAGGGTAAACCGTTTGAGCGGAAGCCGCACCGAGCGGGCCGCCGGCCCCTCCCCGATCGTGATATCGAACACAAAATCCTCGATTGCCGGGTAGAGCGCCTCTTCAACAACTCGGTTAAGCCGATGAACTTCGTCGATAAACAGCATTTCCCGTTCGGCAAGGTTGGTCAGGTTACCCGCGAGATCACCCTTTTTCTCGAGCACCGGACCTGAGGTGGTATGAATATCGACGCAAAGTTCGTTTGCCAGTATCCGGGCAAGGGTAGTCTTCCCCAAACCCGGAGGTCCACAGAGAAGAATATGATCCAGAGCCTCTCCCCGATTCTTTGCAGCCTGTACAAACACTCTGAGATTGTGCTTGAGAGACTCCTGCCCGATAAAGTCATCGAATGACTGCGGACGAAGCGTCGTTTCAAAATCCTCATCGCTTTCCCGCATTGCTCCAGATACTATTCTATCCGAATCGTCCATATGCTTTCCCGCCACCTGCTTAGTGCTCATTTCGTTTGGGACTGTGTGCCAACCTGACTCTTCGATCCACGCCCGCCGCTGCTTACCGGTGCACAATTGCGGAACTCACCTCCATTTTTTTGAACAGAGGATGATGAATCTGTCAGATCGGCGTGCGCTCTGTTGCGAGTCAACTCGTCTGGTTGCAAACCTGCCCTGTAAACACAAAAAGTCCCTAAATTACCTGTAACGCCTTACGAATCCACTCCTCAACAGCCGATTCCGACCCGATGACCTTTTCAACGCGCCCAAGTGCAGCCACCACCTGCTTATCTGCATACCCCAGTGCGAGCATTGCCTCGAATGCTTCATTACGCACCGGCGCATTCACCGATGATTTCGAAGCCACCGACTTTTGGGAACCTGGCTCCGAAGAAACATTCCGGAATTTTCCCTTGAGTTCCATCACCAGGCGTTGCGCGGTTTTCGGCCCGATTCCCGGTACACTCCGCAGCCGCGAGTCATCACCAAGGCTCACCGAATGCGCTATATCCGCGACCGATACTCCCGACAATACGCTCAAGCCCACCTTCGGTCCGATCTGCGAAACTGCTATCAGCTCGCGGAATACCATGCGTTCATCGACAGTCCTGAAACCAAACAGTTTGTGTGCATCCTCTCGAACATGATAATGCGTAAAGAGCTTTGTTTGCTCGTTTATGTTCGGAAGCTTTTCATACGTAGAAAGGGGAATACCCATCTCGTATCCCACTCCGGCCGCTTCGATTACTGCACGGCTGGGACTCTTTTCCGCTAATATCCCTTTTATGTAATCAATCATTCCTGCATCTCTTTGTTATGCGACATCAATCGTGTTCAATTCGACAGTGCGGTCGTGAAACCTGTTCAGGAAAGAGCCGCCTGCAAGCCCAGCATGCCTCCGCGATAAAAACCACAAAGGGCAATCGCCAAGGCGTCGTATGCATCGGCTCGGGCATGTTTCTTGGGCGGGGACAGGAGCATTTCCACCATGTAGACGATCTGATCCTTGGCAGCATTTCCGTTCCCGACGACCGATTTCTTGATCTCCCGAGGGGAATACTCGATGACATTGGCTCCGGCTTTCTGCGCCGCCAGCATTGCCACTCCGCGGGCGTGACCGAGAATCAGCGTAGTATGAACATTCTTTGCATAAAAGGCCTGCTCGATACAAACAGTATCCGGCCGGTGCTCCATCAGTTTTTCCAGAAGTCCATCGTATATAATCCCAAGCTTTTGAAACAACGCAGTTTTGGGGGGCGGCGCAACAACCCCCGAGTCCAGCCACCGGATTTTATTCCCGTGTGCCTGGATAACCCCATAGCCGGTGACAGTGG
Source organism: Chitinivibrionales bacterium (assembly GCA_041641555.1). Classification (GTDB taxonomy): domain Bacteria; phylum Fibrobacterota; class Chitinivibrionia; order Chitinivibrionales; family WJKA01; genus JBEPYC01. The sequence continues at coordinate 11,608 of JBEPYC010000059.1, forward strand.
TCCCGGGATCTATGCCAAAGATAATCATCTAACCACTATCCGCCTATCCGCCGTATTTTTCCACATCTTCGTCGCTGATATCGAAATTACTGAAGACATTCTGGACATCATCCAGGTCATCCAGAGTCTCCATAAGCCTGAGGACTTTTCCAACCGCCTCGCCTTCAACCTTGACACTATTCTCGGCAACTTTGGTGAGTTCGGACGAAGACGGCTCAATACCGACCTTGGTAAGAGCATCCTTTACCGCGTCGAATGTTTCCGGACTCGTGCTGATCTCGTACTCATCACCCTCGGTATTCAGGTCATCGGCACCAGCCTCGAGCACAATCTCCATCAGCTTGTCTTCACCGGCCGCATCTTTGGGTACCGTAATCGATCCCTTGCTGTTGAACATCCAGTTAACCGAATTCGTGTTTCCGAGATTGCCACCGGCTTTGGTAAGAACATGCCTGACTTCCGCAACAGTCCGGTTGCGATTATCGGTCATGACATCGATCAGAACAGCTACACCACCTGGCCCGTATCCCTCAAAAGTGATCTCCTCGTAGGTAACGCCCTCAAGCTGACCGGTCCCCTTGAGAATGGCGTTTTCGATATTTTTCTTGGGCATATTCTGTGCTTTGGCACTCTGAACCGCCGAGCGGAGACGCGGGTTGGAGTCTTCATCAGAACCCCCCATTTTCGCGGCAATGGTTATTTCCCGGATAAGACGATTGAATAATTTCCCCCGTGCAGCATCGGCTTTCCCTTTGGCACGCTTAATCGTTGCCCATTTCGAATGCCCCGACATACTCCCTCTCTTTCTAACCGGCACCGCCGGATACCATTGATTTTCTATCGAACCCGATTCATGCACGATCGCTCACGATTCCAGAAGCGGATGTCTCCGCCGTGCCCCATGCCTGTGAACGTTCATACATGTATCGGGCTCAAGCAGTTGAACTATATAATCCAGCAGAGCTGGATGGATTCCACATTATTTAAAGACCAGAAAACTGTATCGTTTTACTTGTCTACGCTTGCATTTGGACCTTCGACAAAATCACGGCATCGCAGATTCCACTTCGAACATGCTCCGTGCACCGCAATGGCCGCGTAAAGAGCTCGGCCCCGTTTACAGACGTTTATTGCGAGACATCGTTTGCCGTGAGTTCATTCCCCGGCCGCCACTTTTTCTACGATGCCCATCTCGGTACCCAGAAGACTGAGAATAGGCTGGTCATCGAGATTATTTGTATCTGTAAAATAATAGGCGCTGCCCCCAAACCCGTCGGGATCTCCCGAAAGCCCATTGAGAGCGATCAGGATATCCTGTGCTTCCTTTGCAAGCCAGAGGGAACTGTCGATAAGCTGGATTCGGGTACCTACCGTTTCCTGTATAACTTCCATTAGAAGCGGATAGTGCGTGCACGCCAGAACAAGACAATCTATCCCGATATTCACTTGCCTGTACAGATAATACTGGGCCGTAAGCCTGGCAATATCGTTATCCACCAGTCCTTCATCCACCAACGGTACCAGAAGTGGGCATGCCTGCCCATACACTTTCATGTGACCGTCTATCTCTCGTACCGCCCGGGTAAATGCCTGGCTGCGGATTGTGGCGCGGGTGCCGATCACACCAATTTTTCTTTCTGCGGTTCGAAGGATCGCCGCTTTGGCTCCCGGCTGAACGCTGCCGATAACCGGAACATCAAGATCAGCGGCAACCAGACGATCGGTGCCCGCTACCGAAGACATTGTGCTGCAGGCGACGACCAGAAGTTTGATGTCCTTATCAACCAGGAAAGAGGCATTGCGTTGCGTCGCTTCGTGTATCCATTCATCGGAACGGTTGCCGTACAGACCGCTTGCCGTATCACCGAAATAGTAGATTCGCTCCTTTGGCATCAGCCGATGGAGTTCACGAACGACAGTAAGCCCGCCCAGCCCCGAATCGATCACGCCAATCGCTCTGGAATCACTCATAAGCCAAGCTCGTACTTCTCTTTGAAGACCATGATAGCCTTACATATTGCCGATGCCATATTCTCCTGTATCTTTTTCTGTACCAGCAGTTTTTCTTCTTTCGGATTGGAAATGAAGCCGATTTCGATCAGCACCGAGGGCATACTTGCACCATAAAGGACCCAGAATGGCCCCTGCCCCACCCCGGTGTGCAGGTGCTTAATCGAAGCAAGTGAAGAGGCAAACGTCTCGGCGATCGTAATGGACATGTCCTGACTTTCCAGGAGATATTCATTAGCGGTCATATCCAGGAGTATGTTCTGAAGAAAGTTATCGCTTTTTTTCTTCTTTTCGAATTCAACGACCGAGTTTTCCAGCATAGCAACCCTGCGGTCATCTTCACTCTTTGCATGCGAAAGGAAATACACCTTGTATCCTTTGACCTGCTCACGTTTCCGCTTGCTGCCGCCAATGCTGTTCGCGTGAATGCTGACAAACAGATCAGCACTTTTTTTATTTGCAAACTCAGTCCGATCGGCCAATTCTACAAACACATCCGTGCTCCGGGTCATGTACACGTCGAGGTTGGTTTTCTCCGTTAGTTCATCTTTGAGGGCAAGACCGACCGCGAGCACGACATTCTTTTCATAGGTTCCCTGCGGTCCAATTGCGCCGGGGTCCTTACCTCCGTGGCCGGGATCGATGACCACCGTTTGGATGGAGGGAAAGCCATTGCTCGCCACGGGCATGATCTCCACGGTGCCGGATGAAGCATCGGCCTGCTCCGAAACCGGCAGTCCGTTCGTTGCAGGAAGTGAAGTGGTCTGCATTGCCACCGGAGGCGTGGCCTGCTTCGCAGGCTTGGTGGAGCGATAGATAACAACTGATGCGAGACAACCATCTACCACCGAATACGGCAGTTTGAGGTTGCCGTTTTTTTCAACCGGGGCAACAGGAAGTCCCCGGATAGTCCTCCCCGCCCGATAGTACTGAACATCGGAAGCCAGCACCAGATTTTGTCTCCCCTTCGTGCACGTTAACTGCTTCCGGAGTGTGTCGTAGCTGCATTCGAAGCCGAGTTGTTTCGCACGGGGGGCAACGGAGGCAAGAGACAGACTGTCTTCTGTTTCTTTTCCTCCTGAAGTACTGCTGTCCTGACCGTACAGTGACGCAATTACTCCCTGAAGGAGCAACAAAAAGGCAACCACGAAGATATAGGCGCTTAATCGTCCCGTTTTTCCAGTACATGTATGTTCAGGTCGAACACTGCTCATGGCAACTACTTAC
>JBEPYC010000060.1:0-14306 GCA_041641555.1 Chitinivibrionales bacterium
GAATTCATCCCGTCTCGCAGCCGATGCCGATCACAACGCCGAACTGGCCAGCCTGATCGAGCGAATCACCACGCTGCCGACGCTGTCCCCGATTCTCCAGAGAATTAACGGGATCATGGCCAACCCAGAGTCTTCGGCCACCGACCTGGTCAGTGCGCTGAAGCTGGATCCGGCAATCGCGGGCAAGGTGCTCCGGCTGGCAAACTCCGCCTACGTCGGGATCCCCCGCACCGTTTCTTCACTTCACAATGCAGTGGTTCTCCTGGGACAGAAGCGAGTCCATTCGCTGGTGACCGCCACCACCGTTCTTTCTTCGTTTAAACTCGTTCCTTCGCAAACCCCGCTTGACCTCAAGCGATACTGGCAGCACTGTTTCGCCGTGGGACTTGCCGCGGAATCGATTGCCCGTCACCTGAGCCGCTACAACCCGATCGATATCGATGAAGCGTTCACCGCGGGAATCATGCACGATATCGGCAAACTCGCCCTCTCCGGTTACGATCCCGAGCGGCTTACCGCTGCCGCACAGAAATCGGTCGAAACACAAATCCCGTTTTTTGCATCCGAGGAACCGTTGTTTTCTCACATGCGTATCGGCGAGTTCCTGGCTCTCCGGTGGAATTTCCCTCAGAGCCTTGCTCAGGCTATCGGGTTCCACCACGAGCCGATGTCGCGCCAACCGGTCGATCTCCTGACAGCCATCACTCACCTTTCCGATATAATGGTCCACATTATCGGCTTTCAGACTATCGATGGCGAGACGATTCCGGAGTTCAGCGACGAAGCCATTTCCGCGGTGCATCTCCAGCCCGAGCGCCTCCGCGTTATCGGCGAAGAACTCGTCGAGAACGTCGAACGTATCGAGTCGTTGCTCGATTTTGTATCTTAAACAACTATGAACGTATTATCGCGACTCAAAGACGGTCTTCGGAAAACCCGAAACCACATTGCCGGCATCGTGAGCGAACAGGCTTTCGATGAAAATTTCTATGAATCTCTGGAAGAAGCACTCATCTCTGCCGACCTTGGGGTCGATCTCTCCGTTGAGCTTGTCGAGCAGCTTCGGGAAGAAATTGAGGAGGACCGGATCCAGGATCCCTCCGAAGCCTTCGGTGTGCTCAAGCGGCTGTTGACGCGCAAGCTGACTGTGGTGAAATACCCGGATGAGTTTCCGCCCAAGCCCTGGGTGATTCTGGTTGTCGGCGTAAATGGAGTCGGCAAGACCACGACGATCGGCAAAATCAGCCACCAGCTTCGGGAAGAAGGAAAGAGCGTGATGCTCGGAGCGGCGGATACCTTTCGTGCCGGGGCAATCGAGCAGCTCAAAATCTGGGCGGACCGCACCGGATGTTCCTTTGTTTCGCAGCACCCCGGCGCCGATGCGGCTTCGGTGGCCTACGATGCACTCTCGGCGGCACAGTCGCGGGGAACCGATGTACTCATTTTAGATACCGCCGGACGTCTCCATAACAAAGCCCACCTCATGGCGGAGCTGGAGAAAATCGTTCGAGTCATAAAGCGCCTTGCACCACACACTCCCAACGAAACGCTTCTGGTAATCGATGCCACTACCGGACAAAACGCAATTCGCCAGGCTGAAACATTCCACCAGGCCCTGGGCCTCACCGGGCTTGTCATTACCAAGCTCGACGGAACCGCAAAGGGCGGTATCGCGGCATCACTTACCCAGCGGCTCAAAGTTCCGATCAGAAATATCGGTGTCGGTGAAGGAGTCGAGGATCTTCAGGATTTCGATCCATCGGCCTACGCCGAAGCAATCTTCGGTGACATGGGTTCTTCGTCGCAACGAGAATAAAGGAGTAATCTCGGATGGAACATCCGTTGTGGGGTTATATTTTCGGCCCTCCAAAAGAAAAACAGACACTTATGGAGCTCCTCTCGGAGCTTCCTATTTTCCAGAAACTGTCGGGAAACGAACTGAACCAGATCGCCCGCGTACTTCACGAACGCCATTACGCCGCCGGCGAACTGGTATTCAACGAAGGGGAGCCGGGGGCGGGGCTCTATGTGGTCAAGAAAGGCGAAGTGGTCATCACCAAGAATGTCGAAAATGGCGACCCGCTCGCCCTGGCGACCATTCACGCCCGCAATTTTTTCGGCGAGCTGGCGCTTCTGGATGAAATCCCCCGGAGCGCATCGGCACATGCCCATACCGATTCGATCTTGCTGGCATTTTCCAAGCCCGATCTGGAAAACCTCATGTCACGCAATCCGAAACTGGCGCTGAAAATAATGACAAACCTCTCGCGACTGGTATGTCAGAGACTTATCAAGGCCAACGAAAACATGGAAGCACTCCAGAACACGACCCCCTCAGTCTCCCGGAAAACCCCGGTCAACACGGAAGAAGCCGCATGAGTACCGAAAAACACGCGGCATCACACTGGGTCATCAAGTTCGGATTCTATGCGTTTCTCACAGCCGTTGTCGCAGGGGTAATCTACGGGTTCAGTATCCTGTTTGTCCCCATTGTCGCCTCGGTTCTCCTCACCTTTCTTCTTCAGCCCGTAGTAAATTATTTCGAAACCAAAGGCGGCAATCGACTTCTGGTCATAACCGGCATCTACCTGGCGGTCGCACTCACTGTCGCCCTCCTTGCCGCCGTGGTCGTGCCTCTTCTGATCAGGGAGACGCAGAACTTCTCCGCCAACCTTCCGGCCTATCGCACCATGATGGCAGAACAACTCGAAAAGATCCGTCTGGCGCTGGCCGCACGCTTTCCCAATGCCGACATTCCCGATCTCTACACACTTGTTCGAGACAAAGCGACTCAGTACGCGAAGATAGACCTGTCCTCGGTGCTCTCCTACGCATCCAGTGCCGTGTCGCTCCTTTCGTTAGCGGTAATCGTCCCGATTATCACCTTCTTTCTGCTTGCCGATGGACACCTGGTGCAGAAGGGGCTTTTGCGGATGGTGCCCAACCGGTATTTCGAAATGTTCGTGCTTCTGTTTCATAAGATCGTCACCGCGCTTCAGAAATTTATCCGCGGGCAACTGATCGATGCCCTCGCGGTCGGGATACTGACCTCGATCGGGCTGGCCATCATCGGGCTGCCGTATTTCCTGGTGATCGGTATCATTGCCGGAGTGGGCAATCTCATCCCCTACCTGGGGCCCGTCATCGGGTTTCTCCCTGCACTTTTTGTCATGCTTGTCACTCCCGGCTGGCTGACTCTGGGTAATGTGCTTCTGGTTATCGGTGTATTCGCCGCGGTACAGTTTCTCGAAGGAACATTTGTCTACCCGATCGCCGTGGGGAAAAGTGTCGACCTCCACCCCCTTATCGTGATTATCGGCATAACTGTCGGCGGACAGCTCGGCGGCGTCCTGGGAATGCTTCTGGCAATCCCCCTGATCAGCGTCTGCAAAGTGGCAATCGAAGTCCTCTACAGCAATCTCAAGAGCTACTCGATTATCTGAAGCACCGGCAAACGCACTGACTCGCCTTCGGGCTTCTGCGCCAATGCCTGGATCATACCCGACCTCTTTAGGGCCTGCCAGTATCCGCCAGCCGCCCCTCACCAGGGTGCTCTTCGCTCAAAAACCATGCTTCGGCTACCGCTCCTGTCTCCACCATGGTATAATCAACACGATGGGTACACTCTTCTGCACGCTCCGAATCCGGTTTTGTTGTAACGGTGCTCCGCGCCTGTTTGCCGTTGTGGGTTTGCTTACGGCGATGGTGCTTGTTGTGCCCGGCCATGCCCGGTACGCCCAGTGGCTAACCGATTTTACCGGCCAGAATTCGGGCACTTCGACCTGCGCTTTTCTGAATCTCCCCATGGGTGCTGTCGAACTCTCCCGCGGAGTCAGCTGGTCCCCGAAATACCCCCAACCGTCGTTTCTTCCGCTCAACCCCGCACTGTCGGCCTTTGACACCTACCGCAAAGCCTCCCTCACCCACCTGGAATGGCTCATGGGACTTCGGACTGAATTTGCCGCGGGATACGTTCCCGTTCCCCGGGTCGGTACGTTCGGTGCCTATTCCCGGGTTTTTACCGCCGGGACATTCGACTATGCCCGTGATATCGATCAAAAGCCTTCATCGCCCTCTTATGTCGAATACTCCCTGAGCACTTCGTTTGCCCGTGAACTCATGCACGATCGCCTGGCCGCGGGAGGAAGTGTCTCGTATGTGGAAAGTCGTCTGGACAAAACCGCCGGCCGAACGGCCACACTCGACCTTGGCGCCGCGTACCGTGAAAACCGGTTTCGCGCCCACGGAACGGTTCGTAATCTCAGTCCGGGAATCACCTATGTTGCGACCCGCGAGCGACTTCCCGTGCAGCTTGCCCTGGCAGCGGAGGTCGAACCCTTTACCGACCGGTTGATTCTCGACAGGCGATTGCAGGCAGATATCGGTGTGGGACTCCGGAAAAACGGCGATGAGCCGGTGCAGGTGGGAGCCGGAGCCGATCTCACTTTTCTGGACGCTCTTCACGTTCGCGCAGCATACGATTACTCCCTGGGTCAGAAGCGATCGGCCGCCGGACTGAGTGCCGGGATCGGGGTTTCGGCCGACCGGTTCACGGCCGATTTCGGGTGGCGCAACCAGTCCCGGGAACTGGGCTCGGTATGGGCCCTCAGTGCTTCGATGAGTTTCGATGAAATCCAGCCTAAAACGGCATTGGACTACTATAAGCAGGCTCAGCGGCACTACGACAACGGACGAACCCGACCGGCGCTGGGCTATGCCCGGAAAGCGATTCGACTCGACCCCAATCTCTGGCGTGCTCACTCGCTGATCGCCCGGATCAATGCCGAAAATCGACGGGCAGCGGGCAGAGAGTTCGCCCTTATTTACACCGGGGATTCCCGGGGACAGATGGTACCGTTTATCCGTGCCGATGAAACTCTGGGCGGACTGGCCCGGCAGGCTGCCGCTGTCGCGGAATATCGAAGCCGATTCCCCACAAGTATCGCAGTCAATACCGGCAATAACCTCTCCCGCACCACCCACCCTCTTCGAGCGGAACTCCTGGGATACTATCTCTCAGCGGTATCCTTTGATGCACTCATCGCCGGAGGGGGCGAATTCGGGTACTCTCTGGACCGGTTCACGCGCGATACCAATCTGGGTCGCCAAAAGCTGATCAATACCAATGCTCATGCCCGGGTACCGCCATCGATCATCCAACGAAAAATCATCACGGCCCACAGATACAAAATCATGATTGCATCGTATGTCAACCCGAAGGTTGTCGACCCGAACCCTCCGGGCCTGTTCACTCACCAGGATTCTTCGGTGACTTCACGTCGCGCTCTTGCACAGACATTTCTGGACGACCAGGCGAAAGACTGTGACATCCGGGTCCTTGTCATGCAGGATTCATGGGCGAACATTTCTTCGTTTGCCCAGTCGGATGCGCCTGTCGATGTCATTATCGCAGTGGGGATCTCACAGCGGTTTGCCACACCGATGCGAAAGGGATCGACGCTCATCCTCTCGCCGGGGGATCTTGGCCAGGCAGTGGGAGCGCTCAGTTTCCAGTTCGACAAAAGCGGCAAGCGTATCGGATGGGACCATGTTCTGGCCGCACTCACCGATGGCAGTCCGTATGACCGGGACATAGACCTGAAAGCACAACGCATCGCTCTTCAGGTGGCATTGGACAAGGCAGGGATTCCGGCCGATTCCCTCAGTGCAGGCAAAATCGATGGCACGCTTCTGTTTCTGTCGGATCGAAAGGGGACACCACACCTATATCTCAAAGCCATTCGCCGGCTGGGAGAGTACCCGATTGCCACCGGGGCACATATTTCAGACCCGAAGATTTCTTTTGACTGCGGAAAGGTGCTCTTTTTCGCGCACGATTCGACGGGCGACAGTACGCTTGTCTCCATGAATATACTGGGAGCGGAGCGACGGGAGCTTGCAGAAGAATTTGATATCTGGGATGTTTCGTTTACTCCCGACGGTGCCTGGGTCTATGCGGGGGTACGGGAAAAAGCCACCGGCAAAAGCGGCATTATCCGGATCACGTCCGATGGAGTGGCGCCCAACTGGGTTGTGCAATTCGAGAACGCGATGTGTACCGATCTGGCGTTTTCGCCCGATGAAAAACACATGGTGTTCACCACCGATCGGGACCGGAGCCGACAGGTCTACCTCTGCTCGACCGAAGGAGAACGGCCGATTCGTCTTACCGATGCCCGGGCAAATCATGGATCGGCACAATTTGGCCCCAACGGGCGGTATGTGGCATACCTTTCCGACCGCGCAAGTCTTCGTGACCGCATGGATCTCTGGTACTACGACATGACGACCGGTCGGGTGGGGCAGCTTACCCACCACGCGCGGGTCCAGAGCTTCTGCTGGCTTCCCGATGGCCGCGGTCTGGTGTATGCAGCAGAAAAACCCGCACCACAGCTTTTCCGCGTGGACCTTGATCAGACCAACGGTGGATCACCACTGATTGCTCCCGACTCTTCATCGTTTTTTAAAGAACACTCTCCGCGCCTGATGTCGTATAAAGGAAAGAAAAAGATCGTCTACGTGCGGGAGTACGCCAGCGGCGAACAAGAGATACGGTGGGTACACCCCGAAGGCGCCGGGGACCATGCTATTGTGCGTAGTAAAGGGAATGACTGGCTGGAATGAGATTTCTCCGCGCCCCGCTTATCGAAGCCGTACCACCGTGGCGCCATCACCGCCCTCTTTGGGTCTCCCCGGTTTCCAGTCGATAACCACTGCCGCCAGCTCCCCATCGAGCATCCCGCGGATCATCGTTTTCAGCACGGGACCTTCATGGGGATCCGAGTGAAATCCTCTCCCGTGCACGATTAAAACTTTCCGGATTCCCCGTGAGCGACATCTGGTGATAGTCGAGCGGACCAGATGGGCAGCACGATCCTGTGTGTACCCGTGGAGATCGATGGTAAAGGGCGGAGCGTTACGGCCGGTTAACCTTTTGGTACCCGAAGTGGTGCGCCCCCGGTCTTTGTTGACCACGCCATGAGTGTCCAGAAACCGGAGAATCTGTTCGCGAGCACTCTCGGGTTTCGATGATTGCCGATCCGGCTTTCGCTCACCCATGGGGATTTCTCCACCCGGGCATCAGATCAACTGCCCCCGGTCCATCCACTGGTTATAGTCCAGCCACACCGATGGCTCCTTAATGACTCCATCGAGGTGAAGCGCAACATTCACCGAACCGCCCATCGAAGCATTGTCACCGACGGCGACATGTACCGTTCCCCGCACCTTCTCGTCTTCCAGAACGTTCCCCCCGATTCGGGCGGTATCCAGTGTACCTACGCCGAACTCAGCGATGGTGCGTGAAGCCTTTTTGTACCGGAGAAACAGCTCTTCGAGTTGTTTTGCACATCGATTCCCGCTGACTTCGATCACCGAGCCATCGCGCACTCTCAGAACAAGCGGACTCTCCAGAATACCGGTCAGCGGAAAGGATCCATCGACCACCAGGACCCCCTGAGCAGTCCCTTCAAGCGGCGCCATGTAGGCTTCACCCGCCGGAAGATTACCAAAAGCGCCTTTGAAATTCAACCGCCCGTCATCGGCCTTTGCATGGCGCCCGCCGGTTTCGAATGTCAGGTCGGTTCCCGCGGCTGTTTTGATCTGTACTTTTTTGGCCGAAGAAAGCTGGGCGGCTATCTTGCGGGTATACACCCCGATTCGCCCCCAGTCCGCGCGCATCGTGCGGACAAAAAGCTCCGGGGTCACTCCCGGAAGCGAGGCGATCCGCGCCCCCTTATCCGAAGCTTTCCGTCGAGCGCGGGTATGAGAGAGAGATTTGGATGTGGGCAGCACGGCTACATCGAACTCCCCCAGCCACTCCCCGAGTGGATCGGGTGGCTCGTTTCCGTTGTCTTTCCGCGATTTCATTCGTGCAAGGACGGTTTCCTGGCACCGTTGGTTGCCTTCCTCCCAAAATGCCTCGGCGACTTCGGCGCAAGGGGGATCGTAGAGTACCAGAAGCCGTTCTTTTCTGCTCAGTCCGAGACAATCGGTAAGGGCTATCCGCGCCGCATCACGAAGCTCCTCGGTCATGCTCGCCCTCCTTCGATTGTTTCACTGGATTTCTTCTGCTTCTTTCGCGGTGAAACGGGCAACCACCTGCTCTTTCCACGATAAGAAGCTCTGATCAAAAATACGTTCTCGAGCCGTGCGCACAAGGTCCATGTAAAAGAACACATTGTGAAGTGTCAACATCCGGACCGCCAGAATCTCACCGGCCATAAACAGATGCCGAAGATAGGCACGGCTAAACGTCCGGCACGCGTAGCAGGTGCACGACGGATCTATGGGGGTATCGAATTCCCGGGTGTGCCGGGAATTCCGGATATTGAGTTTGCCGCTCCAGGAGAATGCCGATCCATTTCTGGCGTTGCGGGTCGGCAGAACACAATCGAACATGTCGATCCCGCGCTCGATACAGTTGAGGATATTCTCCGGCAACCCCACTCCCATCAGGTAGCGGGGCTTTTGCACCGGAAGGAACCCGGCGGCAATGCCGACAGTGTCGTACATGGAGGCGATACTTTCGCCCACAGCCAGCCCGCCGATTGCGTATCCGGGAAGGTCCATGTCCACAAGCTCCCCTGCGCATCGTTTGCGAAGCTCGATATCAGTACCACCCTGCATGATTCCGAAAAGCGCCTGCGGATACCCGTGCCGTGGCTCCAGGCGGGTATGCGTCTCAACACATCGATGCGCCCATCGGATCGTCCGCTCGACGGCATCGGCGATTACCGAACGCTCCGCTTTCCCATGCGGACACTCATCGAACATCATGATAATATCGGCCCCCAGGTTCCCCTGAATCTCCATCACCCGCTCGGGCGAGAAAAAATGCCGCGAGCCATCGAGATACGACTGAAACCAGACACCTTCATCGCTGATTTTCGAAATGTCCCGCAGACTGAACACCTGGAACCCCCCACTGTCGGTGAGTATCGCCCGGTCCCAGTTCTCGAACCGCTGCAACCCGCCAGCATCGGCAACCAGTGGATCGCCCGGCCGAAGGTGCAAGTGATAGGTGTTTGCCAGAATAATGTCGCACCCGCAGTCATGAAGCTCCGCTGGAGAGAGCGCTTTCACGGTCGCCTGCGTTCCCACGGGCATAAAAATGGGCGTCTTGATCTCGCCGTGCGGCGTCTGGAGAATACCGGCACGGGCCGATGACGACGAATCCGTTGCCTGAAGATCGAAAGAAAAAGGATTGTTCATAGCCACCTAAAATACGTCAGCGAGATGCGGCTGTAACCAGAGAATCGTGCATATCATCACAATGACCATCAACAAAGTTATCAATATTACCCTCTTTGGTGTCTTCACGGACAATGGAATTCAGCCGGGGTCGTATTCTCTAAAACACCGTGCATCTTTGGACAATGACCGATCGACTTGCCCAGATGGCACGGGAGACGTATCTTACTAATACAATGATACCATGGGCAGTCAGGGAGAGCACACAGTAGCACACATGCCCCGAAACGCTCCTGCCTATTTACTCTCCTGTCTGAACCCCGATCGGCTCTGCCGAATATATTCCGGAAACTTTCAAGGAGAACTTTTCATCCATGCCGATGGATTCGACTCGTACCGCCACCGATGTCCTTAAGAAAAAGAAGAACGGCTCCGAACACCCAGCGCCTTCGGCTCGTCTTCCGCTGCTGGAGACAATCGACTCCCCCGAGGACCTTCGTAAACTCCCTGTCGACAAGCTTCCATCGCTTGCCAAGGAGATCCGTACCCTTCTTCTTACCGAAGTCAGCCGTCACGGGGGGCATCTTGCGCCCAGTCTCGGAGCTGTCGAACTCACTATCGCTCTTCACTACGCCCTGGCCACTCCTCAGGACAAGCTCATCTGGGATGTCGGTCACCAGGCCTATGCCCATAAAGTCCTTACCGGGCGCCGCAATGCATTCGACTCGCTGCGGCAGCACGGCGGAATCTCGGGCTTTCCCCGTATCAGCGAAAGCCCCTACGACACCGTCTCTGTCGGTCATGCATCGACTTCCATTTCCACTGCCCTGGGTATCGCAATCGCCCGGGACTTGAAAAAAGAGAAGCACGATGTTGTCGCAGTGATCGGTGATGGAGCGCTTTCGGGCGGGCTTGCACTCGAAGGACTCAACAATCTCGGCTCGCAGTCGACTAAAATGACGGTCATTCTCAACGACAACAAGATGTCGATCAGCAAGAATGTGGGTGCCCTGTCCCGGTATCTTACCCGTCTGTTGACCGACCGCCGGTTCAACAAACTCAAGACCGATATCTGGGAACTTCTGGGCAACCTCTCCAATGTCGGTATCGGTATCCGGAATATGGTGCACAATATCGATGATGCGCTCAAGCATATAGTCATTCCAGGAAAACTGTTCGAAGACATGGGGCTGCGGTATTTCGGTCCGGTCGATGGGCACAATGTTGGTGAGATAATCGAAGTGCTCCGTTTTGTAAAAGATTCGGTCAATGAACCGGCTCTCGTTCATGTCATTACCACCAAGGGAAAAGGATACCGGTTCGCGGAAAAGGATGCCACCAAGTATCACGGGATCGGGAAATTCTCACTTTCGACCGGCACCCTCGATGCCAAGCCTTCGCCGGTCCCCACCTACAGTAAGGTATTCGGGAACACCCTTGTGGAGCTTGCCGAAAAACGCGAGGACATCGTCGCTATCACCGCGGCAATGCCTGACGGCACCGGGCTGGGCGGATTCCGGGAAAAGTATCCATCGCGGTTTTTCGATGTCGGTATCGCTGAATCACACGCCGTCACGTTCGCCTCGGGACTCGCGCTTCAGGGCATGAAACCGGTAGTCGCCCTTTACTCGACATTCCTCCAGCGGGCATACGACCAGATTATGCACGATGTCGCCCTGGACAGTCTTCCGGTGGTGTTCTGTATCGACCGTGCGGGGCTTGTGGGCGATGACGGCCCGACGCATCACGGGGTATTTGACATTTCGTTTCTCCGAACCGTACCTGGAGCGATAATTTTTGCCCCCAAAGACGAAGTCGAACTCCGGGACATGCTCTACACCGCAGTCAACTACACCAAAGGTCCCGTCTTTATTCGCTACCCGCGGGGCAAGGGACTGGGCCTGGAATTTCCCGACCAACCCAGAGAGGTCCCGATCGGTCTTCCGGAGAAACTTACCAAGGGAGAGGGTTGTGCCATTGTCGCCGTTGGCAATGCGTGCGAAGCCGCGCGGGAAGCCTCCGCGTACCTCGAGGAGCATAAGATTTCACCGACCTTAGTCAGCGCCCGATCGGTCAAACCGCTGGATGAGGCATTCTACCGTGAGCTTTTCACCACGCACAAGCACGTGGTGACAATCGAATACAATACCCTCACCGGCGGATTCGGTTCTTCGATCGGCGACCTGCTTTCATCGATGCAACTTCCCAAAGCACCATCACTTCTCAGGCTGGGCCTCCCCGACCGCTTTGTCGAGCACGGAAGCCTCGACATTCTCCTGAAAAATGTCGGTCTCGACCCGGAAAGTATCGCCGAAAGTATCAAGGGGTTCTGCAAAAAATAACAACCCCACCCGTACTCGTAATCGTACTCGAAAAAAACACTCCCATACTCCGAGAACGACTCGTTCTCCTGTGTCAGGGTTCGTACCTATGGTGTAAGTCTATTCTCAACCCGTAATCCCGTACAACAGTAGTACTTTCTCACTCGATGCATTGGCCTGGGCGAGCATGGCCAGACTGGTCTGATTCCGGATATTTCTCGCCGTATAATTGACCATCTCCTCGGCTTCGTTTGCCTCAAGAAGGGATGACTCGGCACTTTTGAGGTTCTGAATAATCGACTCATTGACGTTTTGCTGTGATCCGAGCGTGCTCACATACCCGCTTACCGTCCCCATAAATGCCTTGATATCACCCATTGCATTCTCGACCAGTACTTCGGCTGCATCGATTTCCCCCTGATTGTCATTCAAGCTGTAATTGGTGGAGTCATCGATCAGCGGCGTGATATCGTTGGCGATATCGAGAGCCACACCCGGAGCAAGGGTCAGCTTGCTTGTCGTGGACCCGGGGCTGAGATAGATTTCAGCAATGGTACCGGTGTTATTCAGTAGCGACTCACCCACCCAATTGGTGTCCTGCACCAGAGAGCGCGCCGATTGGGCAAGCTCCATGAATTGTGTCTGATACGAATCGAGTTCATCCTGGTTGGTCGCGGGATCTCCTATTTTCTGCTCCGCAAGATAGACAAGCTCTTTCATCTCTTCGAGATTGTCCAGAACCGTCCCGGCAGCCGATGAAGCACTACGCATGGCTTCTTCCCATTCCCCGAGTTCAACCTGAAGACTATCGCGGTTGCGGTACTGCGATCGGATGCTGTTCGCGCGGAGATAATCGGTTATGTTGTCTTCCGGTGCATTCACGCGTTTGCCCGAAGCCAGCCGCATCAGCGACTGATTCAGCGACGCCTTGTTCAAATTGTGGAACATCGCGATCTGCAATGCCCCCGAGGTCATACCCGAAAGCATGGTTTCCTCCCTTGAGACGTGTGCAGTGCCTCCAAGCCCCCATGGGACTCCGAGCACCTGAATATCATAGCTTCCCCGTTGTGTATATCGGCATGGATCCCGAAAACTTTAGCATTATTTTCGGCGACCCGATACAACTCCGCATCGACTCCCTGAGCCATGTTCGTTGGAGAAACTTTCGGTCACGACCCGAAAAAACGATTTTCTCAAGGACCAGGAGCATTATGTGCGGCAGCACAGCCTGAACCGACTTTCTTCGATACGTACTCGTTCTCGATGGCTGCCGTGGTTTCCTGAGCATCGGACCATATCACTGAGCATTTTTACTTCAAGGAACCACAGCATGCCACGACGCACTCCCCGAGGCAAGTCCCGTTTAGCCACCGACAGCAATGTCCAACGCACACTCTCTCGATTGAATCTTCTGGAGAAGATCTCGCTTTTGTCGGGAAAAGACGGATGGCATACTATGGACATACCCCACGCGGGGATTGCGTCGGTTGCTGTTGCCGATGGCCCCCACGGGATACGCTCGACCGAACCCTCCACCATGTTTCCTTCGGGTATAAGCATGGGTGCAAGTTGGGACCCTCATCTTATCGAGCGGGTCGGACAGGCACTGGCCGAAGAAACCGCGGCGCGGGGGTACGACATCCTCCTTGGACCTTGTGTCAACATTGTGCGCCATCCGCTTGCCGGACGCAATTTCGAGACACTCTCCGAGGATCCCTACCTCTCCGCCCAGATCGGTACTGCGTATGTCAAAGGTGTGCAGAGCCGCGGCGTGGGGACATCGCTGAAACATTTTGCCTGCAACAACCAGGAACACGAACGCGGCCGGGGCTCTTCGGAACTCAGCCAACGCGCTCTCCGTGAAATCTACCTCCCGGCATTCGAGACGATTGTCAAACACGCATCACCCTGGACGGTCATGTGTGCCTACAACCGAATCAACGGCACGTTTGCTTCGGAAAACAGAGACCTTCTTACCCGCATTCTCAGAGAGGAATGGGGATACGACGGAGTGGTGGTCTCCGACTGGGGCGCGACCCATTCGACTCATGCGGTTGAGGCGGGGCTGGATCTGGAGATGCCGGGCCCTGCCAAGCATTTCGGGGATTTTCTGGCCGATGCGATCTATCACTGGCAGGTCAGTGAGCAGGCGGCCCACCATGCCGCGCGGAGAATGATCCACCTCGCGTTTCGTTCACAGGATCACGCACCTGTCAGAAAAAAAGCGGCATCGATCAACACCCGTGCCCACACCACGCTCGCCCGCGAACTTGCCGAAAGCGCAATCACTCTTCTGAAAAACCAAAACGATACTCTTCCGTTGCACCACGCTGCAATTACATCGTTGGCAATTGTGGGACCCAACGCCGATCAGGCGGTCCAGGGCGGCGGAAGCTCCCATGTGGTATCGCCCTATCGCACCTCGCCATTGGAGGCGCTCCGAAAGGCATTGCCGAAAAAAACGACAATCACTCATGTTGCCGGATGCACCAATCGGACCAGTCTCTCGCCGATTCCACTGGACTACCTGACTCCGTCTTCGGGGAAAGGCCAGGGTATCACTGTGGAATTTTTTGACAACCACGATTTCTCGGGATCACCGAATGTGTCTCGGGTCGATTCGAATGTCAATTTCGGGTCCTGGTGGTTTTTGCAACCGGTCGAGGAGGTGAAGGCAGGGCGGTACGCGATACGGTGGCGCGGGTTTATCAAGGTTCCCGAAAGCGGCACCCGGGAGATGGAGCTGAGCGCGATCGGCCATGCGCGGATGTACCTGGACAATGAATGCATCCT
>JBEPYC010000061.1:0-14247 GCA_041641555.1 Chitinivibrionales bacterium
TGATGGCGGGAGGGTGTTTTTTCGTGAAGAAGAAATCTGCTCTCCTACCACAAAATCATCGGAATTCGAAAAATACCGCAAACATTTCGGCATGCTCTTTCAGGGTGCGGCCTTGTTCGACTCCAAAAGTGTCGGGGAGAATATCGCTTTCCCGCTTCGTGAACACACCGACATGAGCGATGAAGAAATCTCCGAGACCGTAGCCGATGCGCTTGAAAAAGTGGGACTTCAGAAAGTCTTTGCCGCCAAAATGCCCGCAGAGCTCTCCGGGGGGATGCGGAGCCGTGTCGGACTGGCACGGGCACTTGTCATGAAACCCGATGTCATGCTCTATGATGAACCGACATCCGCGCTCGACCCCATCATGACCGATAAGATCAACGATCTTATCGTGAGTCTTCGCGACAAACTCGGCATGACCTCTATTGTGGTCACCCACGATATCAGCTCGGCCTACAAAATTGCCGACAAGATCTGCATGCTCTATCAGGGAAAGATCATTTTCGAAGGAACTCCCGGAGAGATCCGGGCATCACGAAATCCCTATATTCAGCAGTTTATCAGAAGTCAAAGAAAACATCACTATGCAGTGGAAGAGGAAAACAGCTACCAGAAGCTGGTTGATGTACGGTCACTGCGCATGAAGACCGCCCACGAGCGGCGGGCCAAAGCCCATCCCGCGCCCAATTCGGCCCTGGATTCCACCACAGGACTCCCCGGGAAAGAAGCCTTCCTCTCGGCACTAAAGGAAGAAATCGATCGAAGCTCCAGCGCGGATTCTTCGATAGCTATAGCTGCGGCGGCGATAGACAATTTCGATCAGATCAAGATCGAGCTGGGCGATGGATTCGCGCGGACGGTCTACGCTGAGATAGCCAAGAAACTGGAAGACACGATTCGTGGTACCGATATGGCCGGCGCGGTGGGCGAAGGCATGATTGCTCTGGCGCTTACCAAAATCGATACCGACTGGATCGAACGCGGTATCGACCGGATACGGGCCACCGCCTGTGATATCAGCATGGAAACGCCCACCGGCCAGGAACTCAAACCCACCGTCAGTTGTGGCGTTACTATCCTCTCGCGCCACGGGGAAACCGCCGAAGTACTCCTTGATACTGCATTGACTGCGTTGAGTAAAGCGCAAAAGCATGGCGGCAATCGAACCTACCTCCCATGAAACGGAAAACCAAAACGGCATACGTTTGTAACGACTGCGGGCAGGACCATCCGAAATGGCAAGGCCGATGTGACAGCTGCGGCGCATGGAATACGTTGGCCGAATTCCGCATCGCGGGGAAAACCGGTCCGGAAAAAGCAGGCGTTGCACGAGTAACCTCCGAGATCCGAACTCTGCAGGAATGTGCCGGGACACCTATTGAGTATACGCCGAGCGAGTTTGAAGAAATCGACCGGGTCCTGGGAGGTGGCGTGGTCGAGAGCGGCGTTACGCTGATTGGCGGAGATCCGGGCATAGGGAAATCAACACTGTTGCTTCAGTTGGCGGCACAATGGGCGAAATCGGGAAAGAGTGTCCTCTATGTCTCCGGCGAAGAGTCTTCAGAACAGGTTTCGCTCCGTGCACGTCGATTGGGAGTGGATTCTTCGCCTGCGCTGGTTCTGGCGGAAACCGTAGTTGAAACGATAGTCGGTCACCTGGAGACCGTCAAGCCGGATATCGTTGTTGTCGATTCGATACAGACCATGGTTGTCGAATCCATCGAAAACACCGCTGGAAGCGTGGCGCAGGTTCGTGAATCGGCAGCAACGCTCTTGCGATACGCCAAGACTCACGGAAGTGCTCTTTTTCTGGTCGGGCATGTCACCAAGGAAGGAGCGCTGGCAGGGCCACGGATTCTGGAGCATATGGTCGATACAGTGCTTTACTTCGAAGGCGATTCGCACAACCAATACCGAATGGTCCGGGCGATAAAAAACCGTTTCGGTCCATCGGGCGAAGTCGCCATCCTGTCGATGACCGACCGCGGGCTGGTAGGCGTGACAAATCCTTCGGATTTTTTTCTTTCCCAAGGCGAAGAAACGCACGTGGGTACTTCGATCGTACCGATCGTCGAAGGCACACGGGTGCTGGTAGTGGAATTGCAGGGGCTGGTGAACCGAAGTCATTTCGGGATGCCCCAGCGCGTCGCCTCGGGGATCAGTCCGAAAAAGCTATCGCTGGTACTTGCAGTCCTCGAGCGGTACGGCGGGATTGTGCTCGGCGATCATGATATTTTCTTCAACATAGCCGGGGGTTTGACAGTTTCAGAGCCGGCGGTGGATCTTGGCATCGCTGCCGCTATTCTGTCATCGTTTCGTAACAGTCCAGCTCCGTCCCGTCGAGCATTCCTGGGTGAACTTGGGTTGAGTGGTGAAGTTCGGCCGGTTAACCGCATGGCGGCGCGGCTGAAAGAGCTTTCACGTCTCGGGTTCAACGAATGCGTGGTAGCGCCGCCTCCTCCCCGAGCCGACTGGAAAAAGACAACGGGTGGAATGCGTCTGATGCCATGCTCGCGTGCCGACACGCTCGCAGAATTCATGACATGAGCCGGAAGCTGGATCGGCTGGTGAGAAAAAACATATAATTGTACTCTGTTTCTCTATTACAAAGGATCCGATTCACGAACTGGGCGAATCGGTAAACTCTGCCCAAGGAGTGTGTATGCGAACCCGACATCTTGTTTTCATCGTGGCCACAATGATGAGTTCAGTATGTTTTGCAGAAGAGAATGTGGTTGCTGAAGGGGTTGGCCAGGGAGTCAATCGTGAAGAGGCTCTCATGGCTGCCAAACGTAACGCCGTTGAGACGGGAATCGGCACGGTGTTGCTTTCCAGGACCGAAGTCGAAAACTTCATGCTCAAGCGCGACCAGATTATCACCAAAACGATGGGATCGGTTCGCTCTTACGATGTTCTCTCCGAGACGAAGACCACCGATGGTCTTTTCGAGATAAAGATCAACGCCGTCCTCTCCAGGTCTTCGATGCACAACGACCTGGCGGATTTACACATTCTTATCGAATCGATGAACAAGCCGCGTATCATGATCCTTGTCCAGGAGAACAACGTCGGCAACGACGAGCCGGCCAACAGTGCGGCGGAGACCGCCCTGATCGGTTTCTTCAAGGAACCCTACGATTTCGAGCTGGTCGACCCGCAGGTGGTAGCTTCGATCCGGAGTTCAGCCGAGCAGATGGCACAGGTGGCGGGAGATCCGCAAGCCGCCGCTGCATTGGCTTCCAGGCACGGTGCTGAAGTTATCATTGCCGGAAATGCCGTAAGCCGCAAGGCGGAGGGGATTTCGCAGAATCTCGGGGGAATGGTGTCGGTCCAGGCCGATGTCACGCTTCGGGCAATTAACTGCAGCAGCGGAAGGATCATTGGTTCTTCGAACGCTCATGCAGCACGGGTACATATCAGCCCGAACACCGCCGGTGACCAGGCCATCGCCAAGGCTTCCGTAAAGGCGGGGAAAACACTTCTTGATCATGTCATGAAAGACTGGCAGAACCAGATCAATAATGGTATTCCCTTGACGGTAAGTGTCAAAAACGTAACGACGTTCAGGACCAAAAAAGCGGCGATGCAGACGCTGGAAGCGCTCTCGGGAGTAAGCGCGGTCCGCGAGCGAGGATGGGACGATCAGAGTAAGATTCTTGAAGTGGACATTCAGTACAAGGGCAATGCCGATGGATTCTGCACCAAAGTGGATGGTCTGAAGATGAGAACCGGGGGGGGCAGTTTGGGGGTCTCCGGCATTAAGGGAAATGCCATTACCATTTCTGCGAAGGTAATGTAATGCCATGTTTACGTGGCCGATCTGATTACGCAGGGGGAATTCACGAATTCCCCCTGCTGTTTCTATCCAGTGGTACACAACGGAAAGTGAAATGAACACGAGAAGAAAAACACGCCCCGTTTTCGTCCGGGGAGTACCGATAGGTGGCGAAAACCCGGTAATCATCCAATCGATGACCAATACCAGCACTGAAGATGTCCAGGGGACACTTGAACAGATCGAGAACCTTCGAACAGCAGGCTGCAGTATCGTGCGCATTTCAGTGCCTTCGCCGAAGGCCGCCAGAGCATTCGGTGAAATCCGTACGCGCACCGATATGCCCCTGGTTGCGGATATTCATTTCAGCCATTCCCTGGCAATCGCAGCTATCGAGGCAGGTGCCGACAAAATCCGGATCAACCCCGGAAACATAGGTTCTGAAGAAAAAGTGAAAGCGGTTGTTGATGCCGCCAAGAGAGCCGGTGTGCCCATTCGTATCGGCGTGAACAGCGGTTCGTTACAGAAAGAACTTCTTGCCAAATACGGGCACCCGTGCGCAGAAGCCCTGGTGGAGAGCGCGATTGGATATGTGGATCAACTGGAAAGCTACGGCTTCGATTCCATTGTCCTTTCGATCAAGGCCTCCAGTGTACCCGTGACGATAGATGCCTGCAGGCTCCTGGCTGAAAAGACTGACTACCCGCAGCACATAGGGATTACCGAATCGGGTACCGCTCGATCAGGTTCGATCCGCTCCGCGGTAGGACTCGGAACGCTGCTTGCCGATGGGATCGGCGATACGATTCGAGTGAGCCTGGCAGGGGATCCTGTCGATGAGATCTATGTGGCAAAAGAGATCCTCAAGTCCCTGGGTCTTGCGCAGGGACCGACGGTGATTGCGTGCCCGACCTGCGGGCGAACCAACATCGATGTCGCCGGGTTGGCCCGTGAGGTAGAAGAACGCGTGTCTTCGATCCAGAAAACGATCACGATCGCAGTGATGGGCTGTGTGGTCAATGGTCCGGGTGAAGCCCGGGAGGCCGATGTCGGGATTGCCGGTGGCATGGGACGCGGTCAGATTTTCGTGAAAGGGAAGCCGGTAGCCACCGTGCCCGAAGATCGCCTGATCGATGCCCTCATGGAGCAGGTGCAGAAGCTAATCTGATGGTTCCAGCATGGCTATTCCTCCGGAAAAATCAGAAAACCTCGACCCGATTTCTTCCTGATTGCTTCGCGCGATAAAGTGCTTTGTCCGCTTTCTGGATAAGAGCGTCGGTGTGTTTGGTATGTTCCCCGTAGACCGCGATCCCGAAACTCATGGTCACATTGACGTTTTCGCCCTGCGGTGTCGTGAAAACTCTTCGGCTTACATGCTGGCGAATACGCTCGGCAGTCTCGAATGCACTCTCAGAACCTGATTTGACAAAAATCAATGCAAATTCTTCACCGCCGTACCGCGCAGCGATATCAACGCCCTCGCGTATACTTTCCTGCAAACAGGCCGATACTCCCCGGAGAACCTGGTCGCCAAACGGATGCCCGTGGGTATCGTTGCACTTTTTGAAAAAATCGATGTCACACAGTATGAGTGCCAGCGGATCACTATAGCGATTGGCACGGGTGACCTCGTCACGAAGCAGCTTTTGAAACTGGCGATGGTTGTTCAATCCGGTAAGGCCATCGTGTGTGGCAAGGCTGCGCGCCTGCTCCAGAATGTGGATCTTTTCGATAGCAAGACCGGCCGAGGTCACCAGTCGGGAAAGCAGTGAGCAGTGCGCCTGAGTAAATGCGTCCGGGAAGCGGGATTCCAAAAGAAGGCCACCCTTACAGTCGTCTACGCCGATAGGAAAGGCGAGAAATGAATGCATGTCTCTGGATTGAGGCTCGTCTTTGTAATACCTGACTTCATAATGGTCGGGAGCGAAATTTCGCGCGAAGGCGAGGTTCTTACTGTACAGGAGTGATACGATCGTTCGGTTTTTCAGGTCAAACGGAACATTGGCCATCTCGCCCGCATCGGGTCCTTTTGCACGCTTGATAACAGCGGTGTTCTCTTCAGGGGAGCGAATGCTGATGGTCAGGCGGTCGCAGGGTATCGCATACGGAATGATTTCTTCCATCTTGTCTAAAACGGCTTCCACCTCGTGCTTTTCGAAAAAGTACTTTTCGGAGCTGGTAATCGCGGCAAATCGTGCGTAGCGAAGCCGGTGTTCGGTTGCCGAGTAGGCGTAGTAAACCGCTTTGCCGCAAAACTGGGCGAGAGTCGAGAGAAATGCGTGGTCGGAATCGGTAAACCTGTTTTCTTCGGTACTGTCAACGATGAGTGTTCCGCGCTCGAGGTCGTCGGCAATCATCGGAGAGGCGAGCAGAGAACGAACCCCTGCATCTTTGCAGTAGTAATAAAGCGTCATGCTGTCGCTGACGATTTCGTTGAGCTTGAGCTGCTTCAGACCATCTTTGAGAAAACTTCCGATAACACCGACGCCGGGGCGAATCTCGGCCTTTTCATTGATGCAGTCCGATTTGCTGTCGAATCTGCGAAGACGGTACCCGCCCTGTTCGGTGGGAAAGAAAATCGCCACCGTATGAACATCCAGATTGGCCCGGACGATACTGATACACAGGTCAAGTATGCCGTCGACGATTTTGTTTGTTTCCTTCCACTGCTCGCCAACGTGCTTAGGACCTAAAACGGTAAGCTCTACGTTGTCGGATGCCTCAGCGGCTTCCTTTTGTATCTGGGATGGAAGTGAGTGGTCGGCGGCGGCAGATACCGGAGCCTCGGATGAATCAGACGAACGCGATGTTCCCACTGCACGATAGAACGCGACAAGCGCAGCGGAGAATACCAGAAACGGTGCGCTGCGACGGAACAGTTCAGGGGAAAGAAACGATAGAATTGCTACTGCGGCCAGTAGTAAGCCTATGCCAAACCAGGTAGTAGAACGTTTCATCATGTCCTTTGTCGAGCCGAGTGTTCACCCGGCAGGTCATTTCGCCTGCGGGTTCAGGATGCCTTCTACCGCGGTTTTTACATCCTCCTGAGTGAACGGTTTGGTAATGACATCGGTGAATCCGATATTCAAGAGACTGCGGGAGGAGTGCTTTTCGGTAAACGATGTTACTGCAATAGCCGGTATCGATTTAGTTTCCGGATTTCGGCGTAAGTTGTTTATGAACTTTATGCCGTCCATTACCGGCATCATAATGTCGGTGAGAATGAGATGAGGCAGGAGGTCCTGGGCCTTGCTCAGCCCCTCGAATCCATTGAGCGCCGTGGACACATCATACCTGCGGAAGAGAAATACTTCGAGGATATCGAGCGTATCATGATCGTCGTCGACGATGAGTACTTTCTTCTTACCGCTCATCGATCAACCTTTCGGTAAAGCAGTAGCCCCAGAGTCAGGAACAGAATGTTTCCGAGCCAGGCTCCAAGCTGTGGTGAGATATGACCGTTTTTACCCAGAGTAAGGCCGAATCGCGATATGATCCAATAACTGAACACCAGAAGAAGGCCCAGGCCAAAGAGGAGCGAGCCACCTCCACGTCCCGCTCGTGCGGTAACCGAAATGCCCAGAAGAATGACAATGATGTTCATGAAGGGATAGGCAATCTTGAAAAACAGGTCCGCCTGGTATTTATCCACGTTCTCTCCGCGACGGCGGGATTTATCGATGTAGTCCTGAAGTTCCCAATAGCTCATTTCTTCGGGACTCTTGATCTTGACCACCATCTCTTCCGGAGATGCCCGCAGGACATTGTCGGTGAGCGAGTCGAATGCCATTTCTTCCGATCCACCTTCCTGGATCACTCTCCGGGTCCCGTTTACAAATTGCCACGTACTGTCTTCATAGACAGCAC
Source organism: Chitinivibrionales bacterium (assembly GCA_041641555.1). GTDB lineage: Bacteria > Fibrobacterota > Chitinivibrionia > Chitinivibrionales > WJKA01 > JBEPYC01. The sequence goes on from JBEPYC010000061.1 coordinate 7,643, forward strand.
TTTCGGCCTGGATGCGCTCCACGATACGGTTGTTTTCGAATGTTTCGCGCCAGACATTGCGGGTTTTCAGAGGATGCGTCCGGAACTCTTCAAACCCGTATATGGTGTTCTGATTCCCAAAATAATAGAAATTCCGATGGAAATCGCGTCGGCGATAGCTCCCTTTGCTCTGCTGACTGCGCATCTGGTTCATTTCCTCCAGAAGCGTGCTTCGCTTGGTGTTGGCAGTTGGAAGGATCCGTTCGCCGATATAGAAACTTCCGAATGCCAGCACCATCCCCAGCAACAGAAGCGGAATGGTGGCCCGGCGTATGCTTCTGCCCGCGGCTTTAATCGCCGTCAGCTCGCTGTGCTTTGCCATCTGTCCGATCGCGAACATCGTGGCCAGAAGCATGACTATCGGGAATACCATCTGGACGATCCAGGGCAGATAATACCAGTAGAAGCGGACTACCTCGCCGATCGGGATATTGGTGAAGCGTTTACTATTAGAAACGTAGTCCACTACCGTGAAAATGATCACGATGGCGGCGAAGAATCCCAGGGTAAAGGTTGCGAATGTCCGTATGACATACAACGGCAGAATACCTACGAACTGGGAACCGATCCGAAACGGCAGGCGTGAAATACCTACCGAAACATGTTTCCCTGCGCGCCGCGAGCTTCCGGTAACTTTCGAGGTTACCTTCTCCAGGAAAATGAATATGCCCGAAAAGTCAATAAATTTGGTTTCCCGGACCATGCGGAGGATCAGGTAGACACCACATGAGCCGATCAGGATATTTCCCGTCCACATGGCGGTAAATGGGTTGATGGCAAGCCGGTCGGCCAGGTTTTCGCCCTGAATGAGAAATGCCCAATAGAGGATAAAAAAGAGAACGCTGTAGCTCGCGCCGACGGTGAGTCCGCCTCGGCGAGCCATAATCCCAAGGGGAGCCCCGATGAGGACAAACACAATGCAGGCCACCGGTATCGCATATTTCTTATGGACTTCGACAAGGTACCGGGCAATCTGAAGGTCCTGATTGTGGACACGGCGGGCAATACGGTCTATCTCAATTTTCTCTCTTTTCAGCGATTCGGTTTTTCGACGGGAGGTGGCGTTTACCGCCTCTGCCCACTGCGCCAGGGTCGTGATGCTATCGGTTTGTCCGAGGCTGTCGGCAGGTGCATGCACTTGCGAAAGGCTGTCGAGGCGGGAAATTCCTGCGCTCAGGCTGTCCAAAGAATTGTTCAGGCTGACCACGTAGTTTTTGCGCGCTTTCCGGTATTCCTCGATATCATTGAGCATCATCTGCGCGCTTTTCTCGCGATCCCCGCGATAACTGCTCGAGGTGCGCCGGAGTCGGCTGTCGACATTTTGAATAAAGGAGGTCTGTTTATCGAACCGGGCGACGAAGTACTGGTCGGGGTTGTCTGAGCTGATGCTGTGGGTTTCACCGCTGTAGAGGGTGAGCTGGAGATACTCGCCGCCGGGGGTTTGTTTCACCCTTCCGGAGTCGGCGACAGTCGTGGTTGGGTCCTCTCCCGGCTGGTCGGAGAAAACCTTGATATCTTTGAGTTTCCCGGTTCTTCCTTCGGCATCACCAACATAAATTGCGTAGTTTTCAAAATCCTTAATCAGCACACCTGGTTCGATGAATGCTGCGGGTTTCTTACGGGCGATGTCCGACATCAGATTCGCCGTCCGATGGTTGGCATCGGGAAGTATAAGATTATTGAAAAAAACCACCAGAACAGCCATGACGATGGATGCGGCAATGACGGGTGTGAGCAGATGTTGCAGGCTGAGTCCGGAGGCTTTGATGGCCAGGATCTCGTTGTCTGCGGACATACGCCCGAAGGCCATCAGGGTAGCTGTCAGGATGGCCATAGGAATGGCCAGCGCGATCATCCACCCGAGGTTGATCACAAAGACCTCGAGGACAACCGCTGCATCCAGTCCTCTACTTATGATCTGATCCAGGATCTGTATCGCATAGTTCATCACGAAAATGAACACGAGGATCAGCAACGAGTAGAGGAACGGAAAGAGGTGTTCTTTTATTATATGTCGGTAGAGGATCATGCTGGTAACGGAAACAAAATACGACCGGCGCCCTCGAGCCTACAAGATAGATTTCTTGCCTTGCATTGCCACACACGATATACTCTAAAAAAGAGAGGATGCACGCGTCTGGAACACCGTTCGGCGTATGTGTGTTCAGAGGAAGTCAAATTATGCCCTGTATACGTTTATCGAGAACCTGCTGTTGTGTTGTGAGTATCACGGCGATGACCATGATGCTTGGTTGTGCTGCATCCGCACCTTCTCCCGAACTCGATACGACACTTCTCCCGGAAATCGACGTTGTCCAGGTCAAAGAAAACTCCGATGAGGCGCTTCGAATGGCTCAGGAAGCCAAGCTCGATGTCGAAATGGCCAACACGAAGCTGACTGAGATGGACAACAAACTCCTGCTGCTCAGCGAAGAGGTGGCAAGCATATCCATTGCCAAGATCGAGGAGATCGAAAACAAAATCGCCCTCATGATCGAAGCGCTCAAAGACATGCAGGCTCAAATCGAGGAAAACAGGGTGATGCCGCGGGTGCGAAAAGCCCGATCGAAAAAAGGGCCTCCGACATTTACGGTTACTTCGCCCGAGTACGCCACCTACCAGACCGCTCTGCGGACCTTCAACGCTCGTAACTACGAAAAAGCTCGCGAGATGTTTGTCGACGTAATGAAACAGTATCCCCGTGGCAAGTATATCGATAACTGCCAGTATTGGATCGGGGAATGCTACTATGCTCAAGGCGACTACGGCAGCGCCATCGCAGCATTTCAGAAGGTACAGGAATACCCCAACAGCTCCAAAGGTGACGATGCTCTGTTTAAGGTGGGAAAGGCCTACCTGGCTATGGGGCAGACCGGGCAGGCGAAGCTTGAATGGAATAAGTTCCTGGTGAAATACCCCAATTCTGAATACCTGCAGCGGGCCAAGAAGTACATCGCCGAGCTTCAGTAGAAACTCACCCTCTTCTCATCTCCTCTTCTTTTCTTGCTTTTTCCATCATCATATACGAGTTTTTAGGTGGCTTTTTTCGTGAGGGCCTCTCATATTCGGGGGTGTTAAACGTAGTGCTTACGATTCTGCTTCCTTCCGGAAAATATGCCAACAAATAACAACCAAAGGTTCTCATGGTAATGAATGTGCGTTATCCGGCAATTCTCGTTATCGGATGTCTGGCTTTTTTGCCCTTGGACTCAATGGCAGCAAAAGGGGAAAAGAAAGCGGCAAACTGCTCAGAAAAGCTCAACAAGGCTATAGAGCGGTACAACGACGGCAAACACGGCGATGTTATTCTCTCACTGGCGGATCTAAAGGTACAGTGTTCGGGGCACGAGTCCATGGACAGCCTGATTTACTATCTGGGCATGTCCTACATGATGAAAGAGCGAACCGAAGAAGCCAAATATGAGTTCAAGCAGTTGATTCGTGATTTTCCTCGTTCGGAATTAACCGAACAAGCCCGGTTCAGGGTCGGTCACGCCAGTTTCATCGGGTCCCGCTCCTACGAACGCGACCAGACCGAGACAAAACAGGCGATCCGCGAGCTTTCGCAGTTCGTGGAGATGAACCCTGACAGCAAGTATCGCGATTCGGCGGTGGTTTATCTGAACGATGCTATCGAGAAGCTTGCCAAGAAGGATTTCATGAGTGCGCGGTTCTACGAAAAGATGGAAGAATATGAATCGGCGGTCGTTTACTACAGAGTGTTTCTGGAGGAGTTTCCTGAATCGAAATTTGTGCCGGAAGCGACGGTTTCCATGGCCGAAGATCTCTATAAAATCAATCGTATCAGCGAAGCCAGGGATCTCTTGCAGGAAGTCGTCGCTGCGGAGTATCCCCAGGAAATTCGCTCACGTGCCCGGTCTCTTCTGGATAGAATAAAAAAGCAAAGCTGAATCCCGTTCCTGCAATCCTGGAAACCCCTTTTCTCTCGACCCGACTCTGGCCAATGCCATGGCACTTGCATTAGGAATACTGGGGGGGAGCTTCGATCCCATCCACAACGGGCATATCGCTATTGCACAGCGAGCTATTGTCCATCTGAAGCTGGATGCCTTCTATTTCATCCCCGCGGGAATTCCACCGCATAAACGCAGGCGGGTCCATGCCTCGGCAAATCAGCGTCTGGAAATGCTCAGGCTGGCACTCACCGACTTCGGCGATGCACGGATCTGGGACGGAGAGATTCGACGTGTTGGTCCTTCGTATACGATAGATACCTTATATGAACTGAAGCAGGAGCACCCTGATTCGGGGTGTTTTTTCGTGATCGGTTCAGACAATCTCAAAGAGATTCCCACTTGGCATCGGTATCGCGAAGTTCTATCTTTGGTGACCCTCTGTGTGGCGTCCCGCCCCGGGTACAGCCTGGATATCCCTCCTGAGCTTAGGGAAGCGCGAATAAAGGAGTTTTCTTCGCCGAACCTTGCTGTCAGCTCAACCGAAATCAGGAAACGGCTGTCGGAAGGACTGTCTGTTCAGGAGTTGATTCCCGAGCGCGTTTATCGATATATTCAGGAAAAGGGGTTGTACAGGAGAAGAGATGGAAAGGCCTGAATCGTCTCGACAGTCTTCGGAAGCGCGGAAAGTGCCGTTTCTCGGGATTCATTTCGAATGCTGTAATATCTATGCCCGGATCTACCGGAACAGAGAAGGCACTGCCTATCAGGGGAGTTGTCCCCGATGTCACCGCCTGGTGAAGGTTCCGATTGGCCAGGGCGGGACATCGTCTCGTTTTTTCCGGGCGCGCTGATTGCTTTCAATCACATCATTGTCTTTGGTTTCTTTACGGGGATTTTACATATGGCAGTTAAGAGTACGCGCGATAGTTTTTCAGAAGAGAATGTTCGTCCGGCAGCGGTTTCCGGGCAGTTCTACCCAGCGGATCCCAATACGCTCAGATCGACCGTTGAAGGCTATCTGGAACATCCGGCGGCTCTTTCGTCGCCTGCTCGGCTGGTTATTGCTCCGCATGCCGGCTACCCTTTTTCGGGACCGGTGGCTGGTCGGGTTTTCGCCGAAATCGATACAGGTGTCTCTACCGTCATTCTTATCGGCCCATCACATCGTGCAATGCTTTCGGGAGTGTCTATTCCCGAAGTCAGCCACTACGAGACTCCTCTGGGAAAGGTCGCGCTGGATGAGGTGTTGATAGCGCAGCTGCGTCGGAACCCTCTGGTGACAAGCGAGTACCGCGCGCACGAAACAGAGCATTGCCTTGAAGTCCAAATACCGTTTCTGCAGGTGAAACTCGGTGATTTCCGGATTGTTCCCATATTGACTGGGCGCGCCCAGCCACAGGAAATTGCGGAGTGGATTTCACCTCACATCGGATCCGATGTGCTCGTAGTCATCTCTTCGGATCTCTCCCATTTTCATTCAAATGACGAAGCGAAGCAGATCGATAAACGTTCCGTGCAGACAATCGAATCACTTGATGCCGAGGGGTTTATCGAGGGGTGTGGGGAAACTGGAATCCGGACGGCTCTCCTGCTGGCAAAACGACACAGCTACCGCCCGTTGACACTTGATACCAGGACCTCGTTCGACACCGCACCTGAATACGGTTCGTCTAACAGGGTTGTGGGATATACATCCGTTGCGTTTGTGGCCAATGATGAAAGCCTGTCAGAGAGTACCTCAGAGCAGGAAAAACAGGAACCCGAGATGAGTATCGGCAGTCGGGAACAGGAGTTTCTTCTTAACCTGGCCCGGGAAAGTCTTCGGGCATGTGTTACAGGATCGGATAAGGACATTCCAGAACACGTTCCGGAGATAGCCCAGGAGAAATGCGGGTGCTTTGTTACCCTGCGAAAATCAGGTGAACTCCGGGGATGCATAGGATATCTGGAAGGGACGAAACCTTTATACCAGGCGATTATCGAGAATGCCGAAAACGCCGCCTGCCGCGACAATCGCTTTTTCCCGGTTTCCATCGATGAACTCAACGATATCACGATCGAGATTTCGGTGCTGACGCCGCCCGAGCCGCTTTCCTTCGATCACCCCGATGAACTGGTTGCGGCACTCCGTCCTGGTGAAGACGGCATCATTCTGAAACAAGGGTTTCGACAGTCGACCTACCTCCCCCAGGTATGGGAGCAGCTCCCGGGAAGGGTCCAATTTCTGGAAAGCCTTGCCTTAAAGGGGGGTATGGCACGGGATGAATGGAAAACCGCGGAGGTACAGCGGTACCAGGCGTTGCATTTTTCTGAGTCACAGGTGGTTTAGGGCAGGAAACAGGGGTATCGTTCTGAGTCAAATGAACCGGGTGCCGGTGAGCTCTTCGCCCCGGCCTACTCAGCCACTACCAAACAAGCGGCAGTGACGGTTAATCCCGTTCGTGCTGAGTTTATCGAAGTACGGCAGAGTCATCGACACACCCGAGGGCAATGGAAACCCGGCATAGAAAAAAGGGGAGCTGGTAGCTCCCCTTTGCTTCGTTTTGAAACGAGTTCCTGTGCCTTACAGCTCTCCGGCAAGCTCCAGAAAATCAAATCCCGAATTACGCTGGGGATGCGCCGACTCTGGTGTCCCCTCAACCTCGATAT
>JBEPYC010000062.1:0-14019 GCA_041641555.1 Chitinivibrionales bacterium
GTATGATTATCACGGTTTTAAATCCGAAGAGAAGTAACTGAAAATATGTTGTTTCAGCTGCGGCCAAAAGATTCGGAAGCTTTTGAGTGTCCTCGGGCCTCTCCGGAAGACGCTGCCACCGGACCTCAGTCACGGCTCTCTGCGTTTCGCCGCATGTACTCTTCGAGAACCTCCAGATAGGGCCGGTTGGACTCGCGAGCGATGAGGGACAACGAGTCGAATTCCGCTTTGGTAAAATGCATATCCCCATAAGAGCAGTTTTTTTCACGGATATCCGCCCCGAGCAAACGGCGGTAGGATTTCGTCCGATGAGCCACAATTCGGCTGGAGTCATGGTATCGAACTCCGAGCGTCCTGGTTTCTTTCATTATTGCCGAAACCAGCTCCTCACGTCTTTCCGGCCTGCACAGAACCGTCATGCGATATCCCGGTCTGCCCTTTTTCATGTATACCGGAGCCCAGGTAACATCCAGTGCCCCCGAATCCACCGCCCGCTCGGCGGCGTAGGCCAGAACTTCCCCGCTGATATGATCCATATCGGTTTCCAGAACACAAACCGCCTCAGGCGTACCCTGCTGAGCCGTTTCTTCGCGAAGCTGCGCCCGGAGCACGTTGGAATACCCCTCGAATTCTTTGTCCCCGCTTCCGTAACCCACCTTCAGCAGACGGGATGAAGGCACCGACGGAACTTGTTCCCCCAGCTCGGTGAGAATGGCGCACCCGGTCGGTGTAAGAATCTCTCCTTCGATATCCAGCTCCCGGGTCCGAAAACCTTGAAGCATATGAGCAGTAGCCGGGGCAGGAAGCGGCATAAGACCATGTGCCATTCGAAGCGTTCCTTTGCCGTGCAGAAGCTCCGCAAATGTTAGTCGCTCAACTTTCAGGTATTCCAGACACAGACATGTCCCCAAAATGTCTACGATAGTATCGACCGCTCCGATTTCATGAAAATGGACTTTTTCTACCGGAATCTCGTGGACGGCTGCTTCTGCCCGCGCCAGCCGCATCAGCACACCAAGAGCATTGTCTTGTACCGAACCGCCGTAATTACCTTTTTGAATGATCTCCTGGATCCGGGAGGGATGACGGTGTTCACGCTGCTCCGGTGCTTCTATGTCGATGTGCGAACACGATATGCCCGAACGCTTGAGCGTACCGGCTTCTACCCGAAGACCTTCGATCCCAAGTCTGTCCAGTTGCGATGAAAGCCAGTCAACAGGAACCCCGAGATCGATCAGAGAAGAAAGGATCATATCGCCACTGGCGCCGCAGACAATATCGAAATGAATACTTTTCACGTGAAGGGCTTTCGTTGTGAAGTTCAGGGGACGAATTGTAGATTTGCTAAAATAAATTTTCGCATCTCACAATCCGCCATGGAGACTTCTTGGAAAAACAAGGTGTAATCACCGAGCTGCAGAGAAAAAACTGCCTCGTCGACACTGAAACAGGCATTATTGTTGCCGTACTCAAAGGAGCGCTGGCCCGCAAGGGCAGAGTCTATGTCGGCGACAGGGTTCAGGTTCTGCCAGACCGGACAGACTCCTCCCGGGGCACACTTCACCGCGTACTCCCCCGTCACTCGGTTATCCACCGACCCGCCATTGCCAACATCAACCTCATGCTGGCTGTTGCAACCTTCAGGGAGCCCCCGCTGGACCTGCTGACACTGGACAAGTGTCTCTTCAATGCAGAAGCTCACGGGCTCGAATCGGTAATAATTTTCAATAAAACCGACCTTCTCTCTGGCCAGGAAACCGAAGAACTCGAAAAAACAGCGAGAATCTATATCAGCGCCGGTTATTCATGTGTTTTCTGCTCCGCACACACCGGCATGGGTATCGGTGAGATTGCCGACTTTTGCACAGACAGGACCGCTGCGCTTTCGGGACTCTCAGGCGTAGGCAAGAGCAGGATCATGTCCCGGCTTTTCCCCGAGCAGGATTTCGTAACCGGGGAACTTTCGGGCCGGGCTGAGCGAGGTACTCATACTACCACAATAACGTCCTTGCTCAAGCTCTCCGAAAACACCTACATTGCCGATACACCCGGGTTTTCCCTGATGGATCTTCCCGATGTATCCGAGACCATGGCCAGTGCGTTTTTCAAGGAAATGGCGCCACTTGTTGGACAATGCAAGTTCAATAACTGCATGCACATAAAGGAACCCGGATGCATTGTAAAGGACAAAGTAGCCCAAGGAGCAATTGCTGAGCACCGATACGAACACTATCTGGCCTGCATCGATGAGCTTCGACACCGCCAGGCACGCAGGTTTCAGTAGCAGATGCCTTGAAAAAAGGCAGCTCCGAAAAGCTGCCCTTGAAAACACCCGCGATCGCAATCCACGTTACGCGAATACTGACTTTATTCTATCGAAGACCTCATCGATTGTACCGATTCCATCGATATCTCGAACGATGCCTTTTGGTCGATAGTAACCCAGGCAGGGTTCGCTCTGGTTTTTGTACGTATCGATTCGGTTCTGGATAACGGAAGGGTCGGCATCATCAGCACGCCCTTCGATTTCCGCCCTCTTGGCCAGTCGCTGACGAATTTCATCATCCGATACGGCGATATTGACCACATGGTCGAGCTGCTTTCCGATATCGGAGAGAATTTTCTCCAGCGCTTCTGCCTGCGGAACGCTTCGCGGAAAACCATCGAGAAGAAATCCCCCGCTGACATCCTTCTGGCTCAGACGCTCTTTCACCATCGCGATGGTTACTTCATCCGGCACAAGCTGCCCTTTCTCGCTGTAGGACTTGGCGGTTTTTCCCAGATCGGTGTCGTTCTTGATGTGATAGCGAAACATATCTCCCGTCGAGATATGCGGGACATCCAGAAGCTCACGAAGTTTTGCTGCCTGCGTTCCCTTACCGGCTCCAGGCGGGCCAAACAGTACCACATTTTTTCCAGCCATAATGGGAACCCCTTTCCTTTATATTGATGAAAATGTCACGGCAGATTTATCCTGCAAGATCAAACAAAATACATGCTCTGGATGCTTCCGTACATGATTTTTTCCACCCCTGGCGGCGTTTCCACTCAAGCTCTTCCCTCCAGGCGCATGAAACCATCTGTGCAGAACACAAACCGGATGGCCCGATTTGGAGCACAGCTCGGTAAAAGCTTATTTTGAGATGACCCGTAATATGGTCTACACTGAAGCACTTCGGGGGAAAAACGACCACTTCTCGAAGTTTGTACCACCGTTGAAGGAGGAGACCAGAAGTGACTCCAGGCTTATTGCGCATGCGCATATTATCGAAAACGTTCCTGGCGGCGATGCTGACTCTCTGCATTGTCCAGAGGTCATCTGCGGAAACAGAGGAAATCCGGCGGCTCATCGAGCATGTCCGCACCGGTCCTTCGTTGTACAGAACCCCCGAAGCAATAGCCTATTTTGCCCGTAAGGGAAACGACTTCACTCCATCCAGTCAGGATCGTGAAGAAGCGATTCGTTCGCTGCGAGCGGCTATCATTCTGGGAGAAAAAGGGGCTCGGGCAGAAAACGCAATTGAGGTTCTCATTAATAAGTTTCCCCGTGCTCAGCACGTCGTTGTCTTACGATCGGAGACCTTCGGTCCCGGCGAGGGATCATTCGAGGACTGGCTTCAGACCTATGCGCTGTCGGCAAAAAACAAGTTTCTCCTGTCTTCGGTGCTGCTTGAGTACGCGATGGCTTCTCGATGCGAAGATTTTATCGACATAACCCTGGATAAGGAATTCGTAGACAAGTCGGTGTCAGGTGGTCGAATCACCGGTGCAGTCGTCGATGTCTACGTCGTCCTTACCTTCAATGCGGCATCCTGCGGTCTGAATCGTCTAACCGGCCAGGACTTCGGGATGGACCAGATGGCCTGGCGCTCCTGGTTCACCCGGCAGGGTGGTTCGTTTGTTCCCGTATCCACATCTGCTTCACAACGATCCACCTCTACTACCACATCGGTTCCTCTGGCTTCCGGAACCGATCTGGATGATGTGGTTCTGAAGGGACGCTACCGGATGGTCCTGGCCACCGGTGATGAAATGGTGGGAACGGTCGAAGGCCTCGATGATACATCGGTCGTGTTCGAGACCACAGATGGACGGGGATACAAGTTCAACAAAGGTTTGGTGGTCGAGCACGAACTAATCGCCCTTCCCGAAAAAATGCAGGCTCCCGCGGAAACCGACGGCAGGTATGCCGAATCGAGAATCTATACCTTCAGCCAGATCCGCCGCAATCCTCCCGCGGGTGGCAAGCTCTCGGTCCGCGTCCTGAGTGGTAAGGAATTTATCGGGAACCTTGCTTCGATCGACGACCAGTATCTTCGCTTGAGTATCGATGGCTCCGAGGTCCCGTTCGGCAAAGATGCAATCGCCCAGATCGCATCAGTTGTCGAAAAGAAACAGCCAACCACAAGTGCTGCCCCCAAAAAGGACAACGGCCCCTTCGACACCCTCTTTGTAAAAAATCCAGAGACCGATGAATACGGTAAACCACTTGAAGATCTGATATTCGTGGGTACAATTCTCGAAGAGCAATCCCGCACGGTTGTTTTCAGAACGCGCGATGGCCAGAAGAAAACATTCTCCTACGAAGATATCAAGCGGCGTATCAGCCACAGAAAAAAAGAAGGTTTCGACGCTATCGAGAAGTATGGCAAGCCCTTGTTCTGTCCGGATGGTATGGCGCTTGTCGATGTGCCTCCCGGGAAAAAGGGACGTCCGTTTTTCAAGGTGTGCATCGATAAATATGAGTACCCGAACACGAAGGGAACCGTTCCGAAAGGGAACGTTTCATACCAGGAAGCCCAGGAGTTGTGCGAGTCGCAGGGAAAACGTCTATGCACCACTGATGAATGGAAGTGGGCATGCTCCGGACTGGAAGAGTATCAATACCCGTATGGCGAATCATTCAACGAAAATTACTGCAACGGCGAAGGCAACCGGCGCCTGGAATCATCCGGGAATCGAAGCAAGTGCCTCAGTAAGTTTGGCGTTTACGATATGATGGGGAACATCTTCGAGTGGGTAACCGACCAGGACGGGAAACCGATGCTCATGGGCGGACCCTTATCCAAATGCCATACCATTTCGCCGGGTGTTGGCGGCTCCGCCAAGCCTATTACGGGTTTCAGGTGCTGCAAAAGCAATTGATAACCCTGGCTCAGCTTTTTTCGGTTCAGCAACCATACTGTCATTTCACTAACCACAACGACAACGAGGTGTAACGCTCGCATGATGCACTCCGACTCTCCACATCGACGGTACAACTCTCTTTCGGGAGAATGGATCCTGGTCTCACCACATCGCACCAAACGACCCTGGCAGGGAAAGGTCGAAGCTGAAGGCCGGGTTACGCTTCCCGCCTACGATCCCGGCTGCTATCTCTGTCCGGGCAACCAGCGTGCTGGAGGAACCACGAATCCCGACTACAAGTCGACCTATGTTTTCGACAATGATTTCGCCGCCCTTTTACCCGATACTCCCGAAGAGAACATATCGGAGAAAAACCTCCTGGTAGCCGAATCCGAGCAAGGACTCTGTCGGGTGCTCTGCTTTTCACCCCGACATGATCTGACCCTTGCCCTGATGGGGCCGGAATCGATCAAGAAAGTGATCGACACCTGGGCTGATCAGTACACGGAACTTGGATCACTTGATTTTATAAATTACGTGCAGATTTTCGAGAACCGCGGTGATATCATGGGCTGCTCCAATCCCCATCCCCATGGACAAATCTGGGCCAACAAAACGTTGCCACACCTGGTTTCAAAAGAGAATTTCTATCAGGAAGACTACAAACGGCGCAACAATGAATGCCTGCTGTGCGATTATCTTTCGCTTGAAATCGAGAAAAAGGAGCGGGTGGTTTTCGAGAACGATGAGGTGGTCGTAGTCGTCCCGTTCTGGGCAATCTGGCCATTTGAGGTCCTGCTCATGCCCAAAGAACATGTTGGAGATCTGACGCAGCTCTCGGAAAAGCAGCGCAACGGACTTGCCGATGCCCTCAAACGACTGGGAGTGCGGTACGACAATCTTTTCAAAACGAGCTTTCCATACTCAATGGGTATCCACCAACGACCTACCGACGGCAGACCGCATCATGAATGGCACCTGCACTTCCATTACTATCCTCCGCTGCTCAGATCGGCTACGGTCAAGAAATTTATGGTAGGATACGAAATGATGGCACAGGCACAGCGGGACATAACCGCAGAATCGGCCGCCGAACGCCTGCGACAGTGCCCCGAAAAGCACTTCACGGAGGATTGACGGCTACGCCTATTCTCCCTGCCGGTATATCCGCATTGTCGGATAAGCCAGCTCTACGCTCGACTCTTTATGAATACGTTGCAGGATTTCCCGAGAGAAGGAATCCTGCAACGTTCTTCGTTTGCGGGTACGGACCATGTAACGGACCGTAAGATTAACCCCTGAATCAGCAATGGTTATGTACACTTTGGGCGAGACCACATTGTACCGGAGCAGGTACTTCTTTCTGACCATGCGTATCCGCTCCAGGATCTCGTCCTTCTTCTCCTCAAAGTCTCGCATCACCGCCTGGAGCAGGATCTGTTCGGCCTTGCTCCAGTCCGATTCGAATGTAACCATGACCGAAAGCTCATCCCAGATGAAGCTGAAACCCTGGGTATAGTTACTTACCGGATTATTCAGCACCATGTTGTTTGGGATGGTCACCAGCCTTCCAGTCGACTGATCCGCACTGACCCATTCGCCGATTTCCGAAAGCGTCGTTCGCATAATGCCGATGTCGATAACATCACCGGTAATCGAGCCAATTTTAACCCGGTCCCGCGCCCGGAAACCCCTTCCCGACATAATGATGACCCAACCTGCAAAATTGGAGAATACATCCCGGAGTGCAATGGCTATTGCTGCAAGAAGCAGTCCCAGCACGAACAGGTAAAAGGGCATGTTCTTTTCGGCATACGTGTAATATAGCAGCACGATCCCGAGAGCGAAGAAAACCAGTATGATGTAGCGTGACCACTTTTTGATTTCGTGCCGTCGATCATCTTCCTGAACATACCTGTTGGAAAGAAGCGAAAGTACTCGCTCCAGCACAACAAGTATGACAGCGTAGACCAGAATACCGACTGCGTTCTCACGCAGGAATTGCAGGAGCGCAGGAACGACTCGTCCTAAATCCAGATTCATTGAAAGCTCTCATCCTTTGTGATCGGGGCCTGTGTCAATGCTTGAAAAACCTCCGGAAGTGATCCAATAATGTCCGAAGCAATACATGAGTAAGGCGTTAGTTTCCGGGAAGCGCTTTCGCCTGCCATTCCATGGATGTATGCTCCCAGTCGTGCAGCCTCATTCACCCCACACCCCTGCGCGAGAAGAGACACTATTATACCACTTAACACATCACCACTCCCCGCGGAGGCCAGCCCGGAATCGCCATACGGCATGATGTAAACTGTCCCATCGGAGCCCGCGATCAGAGTCGGGTTACCCTTCAGAAGGATGGTAAACTCGTATTCCTGTGCCTTTTTCCTGAGAATCTTCAGGGCCTCTTCAGGGTGATAGGTCAGTTCACCAAAGAGCCGTTTCCATTCTCCACGGTGAGGAGTTATTACACATTCGGTCTGTCGATGTTTCAGGTCCTCTGCGCGTCCTTTGAACGCATTAACTCCATCGGCATCGAGTACGAACGGATAATCAATAGTGTGCACCAGCTCTCGCACCAGTTGTGAAGTGGAAGGAGCGTGAGAAAAGCCCGGGCCGATACATGCTGACTGCATACGACCGGAAAGTTCCAAAATGCTCCCCAGGGCCTTGGAAGATGCCGTCCCACCCGGGGTTTCCTCGACAGGATGCAAAACTGTTTCTACAAGATGTGCGCTCAAAGAGGATATCGCGCTGCCAGGAGTAACACAATGCACCATACCGCACCCGGTCCTGAGGGCAGCTTCACATGCAAGAACAGTCGAACCGGTCATGCCTCTGGACCCTCCCACCACCATGGCCAGGCCGTGCTCGAACTTGGAGCCCTGCGGTTTGCGCGGTGGAAGCATCCCTCTGAAATCTTCGGTCTTATGCACGAAAATGGCATACTCGTGGTTTTCGACGATGTCCTGCGGATATCCAAGAGCAGCCACCTGAATTTCACCAGCGCAATTTCTTCCGGGATGAAAATAGGCTCCGATCTTTGGAAATCCCATGGTCACCGTGGTGGTAGCCCGAATACAAGGTTCTCCGGTTGCTCCGGTATCGTTGTTCAGTCCCGAGGGCGTATCGACGGCAATTATCGGTTTGCCCGATTCATTCATCTCCTGGATCAGCTCTGCAGCAAGCCCTCGTGGCGAACCTTTGATCCCGGTACCAAGAATGGCATCGACAAGCAACGAATACGACACGAATCCTTCGCAATCGGCTACATCGTGCAGTACCAGGAAGTTCCCGTTTGCCTCTGCATACATATCGAATGCCATCCGCGCTTCACCGTGCAGATCGTCGCATTCACAAAGAGCAAAGCACATCACACCGAACCCGGCATCTAAAAGCAGCCGGGCGGCAACGAAGCCATCACCCCCATTGTTGCCCTTCCCGCATACGATAGCGATATCGCCCCTCTCCGGAGAAAGCTGGTGGGTTCTTATCGCCTCAAACAGCGCATCTCCAGCTTTCCGCATGTACGAAAACCCGGTGTCGACATCTCCGTGAATCGCCTCTTTGTCTATCCCCCTCATGCCCTCGACATTTACAACAGGTATCATGCGGACCTCCGTCGGGCTTTACCAGGATCATGCCTTTCTGGCATTATCATACTCAGAAAGCTAATTTTCAAGTAACGGAAACGAAATATACACAATGCTGAAATGTCGGTCTCTGACCGCGTATCAAAGGAGGGCGATACAATGGCACGGCTTTTTATCGCAATCGACCTGCCCTCGTCGGTGCGAACCCAGGTAGCAAACGTTTGCTTTGGTGTTCCAGGAGTACGATGGGTCACAGAGGATCAAATCCACCTGACACTTCGATTCGTCGGTGAGGTAGGAGACCCGACCTATCATGACCTTCGTGAGATGCTGACGACCGTAGATGTCGCTCCATTTACACTTACATTGGAAGGGGCGGGCTTTTTCCCACCGCGGAAGAACCCAAGAGTGCTATGGGTTGGTGTTGAGGCGAATCCATCTCTCCTCAGTCTTGCTTCAGAAATAGAGTCGGTGGTACAATCGGCGGGATTGCCGGCCGAGCAACGAAAGTTTCACCCTCACATAACCGTCGCCCGGCTCAAACCACGCGCTTTCACCCCCGAGCGAATCATTCCCTGGCTTCAGGCTAACGCACTTTTTCGCGTTGCCGACATCCCTGTGACCGAATTCCATCTTTATTCGAGCTTATTGAAGCCGCAAGGCGCCGTGCACAGGCTCGAGCAGACTTATCGCCTTCACGATTGAGGAGGCGTTTTCCGCTCGCGACGCTGCTCGATAAAGGCAAAGGCCGAATCGGCGTTTTTGTTGACTATCTGCTCGTGAGGAATACCCACCTGCAAAAGAAGCGGGCGAACGGCTTCATCGTTTCCGACTTCGTTTATCGCATGAGCATCGCTGCAGATCGCGATCCGGCATCCGGTTTTCTTACATGCACGAAGAAGTCGCAAGGTGGTCTCGTTATCGCATCGCTTGAGGGCGGTTTTGGAGTTATTGAGTTCCAGCGCAACACCTTCGGTTCGGGCCGCCGAAGCAAGCTCTTCGAAATCCACCGGATACCCGAGGTCATTGGGGTGCGTGATAATGTCTATGCAGGGGTTTGTACGCATGGTCCGAATCATGAGATCCGTGTAATAGGAAGCATCTTTGGCCTGCGCGACCGTCCCGTGAAACCCGACAAGCACCACATCCATCCATTTCAGGAATTCCGGCGGAAGGTCTATGTCCCCGCCCTCGTTCCTGATGTTACACTCCATACCTTTGAGCAGCCGAAGGTGCGGGGTGGGACAACGGAATCGCTCGAAGAAAGGCGAATTCACTCGCCCTTCGAGATCGGGACCATGATCGGTAATTGCGAGTCCCTTGAGCCCCAGCTCATGAGCACGCGAGATAAGTTCCAGTGCCGTATGAATACCACACTGACTGAAAAAAGAATGACAATGAAAATCTACCTCAATCACAAGATTCTCCAGTAACCTGTTCGGCAAAAAAGCGCAGAACACCGAATGGTGCCCTGCGCTTTATCTTACCATCAACTGACTGCATCGCCGACCTTATTTCGACTTGGCCGCAGCCCTCTTGGCATCGATTGTAGCCTGAGCGGCTGCAAGACGCGCAACAGGTACGCGGTATGGCGAACAACTGACGTAGTTCATACCCAGATCGAAGCAGAACTTCACCGATGCAGCATCACCACCCTGCTCTCCGCAGATTCCCACTTTGAGCTTTTCGTTGGTGGCACGGCCACGTTCTACACCGTATTTCATGAGCTGACCAACACCCTCCTGGTCGACAGTCTGGAACGGATCCGCTTTGAGGATCTTCTTGTCCAGGTAGTCACCCAGGAACCCACCGATATCGTCACGGCTGAACCCGAAACTCATCTGAGTGAGGTCATTGGTGCCAAACGAGAAGAACTCGGCAACTTCAGCCATTTTGTCGGCCAGAAGTGCAGCACGAGGAATCTCGATCATGGTACCAAGCAGGTACTTCAGTTTCTTCATATCGAACTTGGCAAGTACCTCTTTGTATACACGATCCACAATCTGCTTCTGATCCACAAGCTCGCTGACATCGCAGGTGACCGGAATCATGATTTCAGGCATTGCCGTTTTACCGTCCTGAATCAGCTCGGCAGCAGCTTCGAGAATTGCCCGAACCTGCATCTCCGTAACTTGAGGATAGGTTACACCAAGACGAACACCACGGTGACCCATCATCGGGTTGGTTTCATGCAGTGCTTCCCCGCGTTTTTTCACTTCATCGGCGCTGATATTGAGCGAGGAAGCGAGTTCCGCCTGCTTATCCGCACCTTGAGGTACGAACTCATGCAGCGGCGGATCGAGAAGCCGCACGGTTACCGGGAGTCCGTCCATGACTTCCATCGTCGCCTTGATGTCCTTCTTGACGTACTTGAAGAGCTCATCGAGGGCAACCCGTCGCTCTTCGGCGGTTTCGCTCAGAATCATCTTACGCAGCAGGAAGAGGGGCTGATCGCTGTTCTTTCCGTAGAACATATGCTCGGTTCGGAACAGGCCGATACCCTCGGCACCGAACTCAAGAGCAAGCTTGGCATCTTCGGCCGTATCCGCATTGGTACGAACACCGAGTTTGCGCTGTTTGTCGACCATTTTCATGAAATGCTGGAAACGTGGGTTTTCGGTCGCATCCATCATCTCGAGCATTCCTTCGTATACCAGACCTTTGGTTCCGTTCAGGGTCACCAGGTCACCTTCGTTGTAGGTCTTTCCATCGACAGTCATTTGTTTGCTGGCGACATTGACCTTCACCGCGGCAGCGCCGACAACGCAGCACTTACCCCAACCACGAGCAACCAGAGCGGCATGACTGGTCATTCCGCCACGAGCGGTAAGGATACCCATTGCTGCGCGCATTCCCTCGACATCTTCGGGGTTTGTTTCTTCGCGAACAAGGATGACATCTTTGCCTTCCTTGGCCCATTTTACAGCATCAGGGGCAGTGAAAACGATATGCCCGCGTGCTCCACCAGGTCCGGCAGGAAGACCCTTGGCAATTGCCGTGGCTTTCTTTTCCGAATTCGGATCGATAATCGGGTGCAGAAGTTCATCGAGCTGCGCAGGTTTTACGCGGGTTACCGCTTCTTCTTCGTTGATCAGCTTCTCTTCGAGCATGTCCATTGCCATGTTCAATGCAGCCGTTCCCGTACGCTTACCTACACGAGTCTGAAGCAGAAAGAGCTTGCCTTCCTGAATGGTGAACTCGATATCCTGCATATCCTTATAATGCTTCTCGAGTTTCTTCTGGATGCCATCAAGCGTCTTGTAGATCGACGGCATGGCTTTTTCCAGTGAAGCGAGGTGGCGGTTCTGATCGTTTTTGGTGTCTTCGTTGACCGGCGAAGGTGTACGGGTACCAGCAACGACGTCTTCACCCTGTGCATTAACCAGCCATTCACCGTAGAACTTGTGTTCTCCCGTTGCAGGGTTACGCGTGAAGGCAACACCGGTGGCCGAATTATCGCCCATGTTTCCAAATGCCATAGCCTGGACGTTCACGGCTGTACCCCACTCGTGCGGGATACCTTCGATATTCCGGTACGAGATCGCACGTTTTCCGTTCCAACTCTTGAAGACGGCAGCGATACCGCCCCACAGCTGCTTCATGGGATCATCAGGAAAATTCACCCCGAGCACTTCTTTGATTTTGGCTTTGTATTTGTCGCAGAGAACCTTGAGATCTTCAACTGTCATTTCCGGATCGGTCTCGTAGCCTTTTTCTTCTTTCAGCTCCTCCATAATACGGTCGAGCTGCACCCGGATACCCATACCTTCTTCCGGTTCCTTACCTTCGGCCTTTTCCATCACGACATCGGAGTACATCGTGAGCAAACGACGGTACGAGTCGTATACGAAACGTTCATTACCGGTCTTTTTGATAAGACCCGGGATTGTTTTGGAGCAAACACCGATGTTAAGGACCGTTTCCATCATTCCCGGCATCGACTGGCGCGCTCCAGAACGACAGGAAACCAGCAGGGCATTTTCGGGATCACCAAAGGTGGTTCCCATCTCTTTTTCCATCAGCTTCAGCGCTTTTTCGACTTCTTCTGTCATCCCAGCAGGGAATTTGCTCTTATTCTCAAAGAAATCGGTGCAACAGTCGGTGGTTACCGTGAACCCCGGAGGAACCGGGATATCGAGATTACACATTTCGGCAAGGTTCGCGCCCTTACCGCCAAGCAGGTTTTTCAACTCCGCGGTACCGTCGGTCTTAGTAGCTCCGAACGAATACACGTACTTTGGCATACAGCCTCCAGAGGATAAGTAGTTGTGAATTGAGGATCATCTGCGTTTGCTGTCCTACTTGAAGGAAAAGCTTGTAAAAATAATTCCTCATTGGTTTCTGCACAAGGAAGCATTTGGATACTGTAGTTGTTTTATCTGCGCTGAAGCGTATTCGGCATCATATGCTTGCCGGTTTCTGCCGGAATCGAATAAAACTTTCAAATTCTCTAACGAGTTGATTAGAAGGTCTGTACAATTGTATAATTTCACATAACCCATGAAACGACACTCAATTGCATTTCTGCTCCATCCGTACAAAAACGTCCTCGTTCCTCGAGAAAAACTCAAGGGATCGGCCGACCGATTCGCCGAAATTCTGCTGGCGCTTGCAGCCGAGTACGAAAACATCCGGTGGAACGTCGCTCTACCCGGCTATATCCTGGAGAGTATCGACGGCATTCTTCTTTCAAAGCTTCGCGATGTACAGAAACGAGGAGGACTCGAGTGGCTCTGCAGCGGTTATACCGAGCCGTTTCTCAGTTTTTCACCAGCTCGTCTGACCCGGGAAAACATCAAAGCAGGACAGAAAACATTCCAGGAACTGACCGGCGCGCACCCAGGCGGGTTCGTGCCCCCCTTCTCCAACTGGGAGCCATCTCACGTCCCGACGCTCCGAGAGCTCGGTTTCAGCTACGCCACAATCTCCAACGCCCTGTTCCCCGCGGCATTTCGAGACAATTGCGGCTATTGGGCAACCGAACACCAGGGCTCTCCCCTTCTTCTCTTTCCTCTCCATGCCATGCACCAGTTCTCTGCACCCTGGGACATATCCGGATGGCTGGACCAGCATTTCAATCAGAGTAACACCTGCGGAGCAAACCTGAAGCTGGTCTGCATAAGCTACCTGTTTCCGTTAGTTCCTCACGACACGAGTGATTCGTTTTCGTGGGTACGGCAAATGGCCGAGACCCTCGAAAAGAATCTTCTTCGATATCAGTCGGTAAAATTCGAAGAGTTTTTGTCGATGAGTCCCGCAGCAGGACTTCAGTACCTTTCTCCAAGCCTGGTTCTCAGCAGAG
>JBEPYC010000063.1:0-13970 GCA_041641555.1 Chitinivibrionales bacterium
CGTTATAAGGCAGGGATATCTCGAAGGGTCGAATGTGAACCTGATAAAAAATATGGTCCAGATGATCAGTGTGCATCGGGCATTCGATGCAGACCAGAAAGCTATGCAGGCGCAGGATCAGACACTGGACAAAGCGGTCAACTCAGTAGGAAGAGTAGGGTGAGGAGATTTTGACTAAGGAGTTTTCCGGCCACGGTGGTGTGCCGGGCATGCCGACGTAAATTCGTTGAAGTGCGACCGAGAATTTTAAAAACGCCCAAGATTGTAAAGAAGCCAATAAACCAGCCGGAGAAAAACGTCATGATCCGATCGATTTACACCGCTGCTACGGGTATGGAAGCGCAACAGTTGTTCATGGATACAATATCAAATAATCTTGCTAACGTAAACACGACCGGTTTCAAGCGTATGAAGGCGGAGTTTCAGGACCTCATGTATCAGAACCTCAAAGAGCCGGCGGCACGCAATGCCGAAGGGGGAGTGGCCCCGGCCGGTATCGAGGTAGGCATGGGGGTGCGTCCCGCCGCAACGCAGCGGATTTTCGAACAGGGCTCTATCAATAGCACGACTAATCCGATGGATATGGCTATTCAGGGGGAAGGTTTTTTCCAGATCAGTCTGCCTGATGGTCAGATTGCCTACACGCGAGACGGATCGTTCAAAGTTTCGGCCGACGGCAGTATTGTTACTTCGAGCGGATTCTTTGTGGAACCGCAGATGACTGTCCCCGAAGGAGCACATACCTTTGAAGTCGACGGGTACGGTCGAGCTACCGTTATCCTTCCGGGAGAGAACGAATCGACTGAAATCGGCCAACTCGAGCTGGCACGATTTATTAACCCGGGCGGACTTCGTGCAATGGGGAACAACCTGTTCGTGTCAACCGAAGCCTCGGGAGAACCGATGATTGCGCTGCCGGGCGAAGAAGGATTGGGAAGTATTATGCAGGGGGCTCTGGAAGCCAGTAATGTGCAGGTGGTCGAAGAAATGGTGAACATGATTTCGGCCCAGCGGGCGTTCGAGATTTCATCGAAATCCATTCAGGCCGGTGAAGAAATGCTTCAGGTAGCAAACAATATCAAACGATAGTACCTGATTATGATCAAGAGAACGAGTCTCCGTTTCTTTTGTGCCCGAAACCGCAAATCTGGTTTCGGCAGGTGGGGAAGTATCCGAAAAATGCTGGTGCTGGTAATTATCCCATCCTGTCATGTGATTGCATCGGTACCCGCTCATCTCACTTACCGCTCTCATGTTACCGTAAACGACAGCATCATCCGGCTCTCGGACATCGCCGCTGTTTCGTGCGACGATGCACGCGTCAGGAGAAAACTGGCCAATCTCAGAGTCGGAGAAACTGCTCCTCCGGGTTTCTCACGGTATGTTCTTGTCGCCTCACTCAAGCCCCGGCTTTTTGCTCATCATGTACCCGGCGTGACTGTTTCTTCCGATGGTCCTCAGCGGGTGAAAGTGACAACAGCACACAAGAGTATCCAACTTAAAGATCTGGAACCAGAGATTCACAAACACATCCGGAATCGGCTGCATTGGAATCCGTCGCAGTGCTCGATCCATGTGTTCGATACCGATCGCGAGATCAAAGTACTCGATATGCCTCACCGGCTCAAAATTCAAGGATGCGAAAACCCGTATGCAAAGGGCACTGTGCGCCTTCGGGTGATCGTCTCTCAGGGTACTCTGGTGCGTGATGAGTCAGTTGTTTGCAAAGTACGGGTGAACGCCCCGGTGGTGGTCACCACAGAACGAATCACACGCGAATCGGAGCTGGGACATTCCAATTGTGTCATTCGAGAAATGGATATAACCAACTATCGCTACAAAGTATTTACATCGCTGAAGGACCTTGAAGGAGTTTTGACACGACGCACGCTCTCTCCGGGTACAATCGTCCACGAAAAGCAGGTAAAAACCCCTCCCCTTGTTCGAAAGGGTGATGAGGTGTTCGTGACACTTCGCACAGGGGCAGTTATTGTCTCGGTTGCAGCGAGAGCACGTGAGAACGGGGGACTTGGAGAACGGATCTGGCTGGAAAATCTTCAAACGCATCAGCTCATACGGGGTACCGTCCGCGGCAAAGGCAAGGTCGCTTTTCCCACCGAAAGGATTTCACTATGAAATGGTATTCAAGTGTAACTCTGTGCATTGCAGTGACGTGGACCATATCGGCGTCACCATCGCCGTTTTTCAATCTCTACACCGATCATCGTGCAATGCAGGTGGATGATATTCTGACGGTTGTGGTAATCGAGCAAGCCAAAGCGGGTACCGAAAGTGGCACCCAGACAAAAAAACGCAACAGCCTGGGGGCCAGCTCGGGCGGGGGCAGCGGTGCCCTCGGTTTTTTGCCATCATTTGGCGCTTCGGCAGGTACCGACGTTGGGTACGACGGAAAGGGGAGTACCGAGCGAGAAGGAAGTCTGGTGGCAAAGGTATCGGCAAAGGTGATCGAGGTCCTCGATAACGGGAATCTGGTTATCGATGGAAGCAAGGAGGTCGAGATAAACGCCGAACGGGAAGTCATCAAAGTCAGCGGAATCGTTCGCCCGCAGGATATTGAATCCGAAAACATCGTGTACTCGTATAACATTGCCGATGCCCGCATCTCCTACGCCGGTAAAGGGACTGCTAATCAGGGCCAGAGACCGGGTATCCTTGCACGGGTCCTGAATTTCATCTTTTAGCTACCCCGGCATACAAGATCAGCGACAGCGAGATGGTGTTTGGTGACTGAAAAAAGAAAAAACGGTAAGGAGATACAGGGATGAACCGTACAGGGATTGGGGTAACGAGGTGGATGCTTCTGGGGACTCTGGTGATCAGCATGGTGATACCCGCACCAGGTCAGAGCCGGGTAAAGGATGTTGCCAGTGTCACGGGACTTCACGAAGTACAGATGTTCGGGTACGGACTGGTGGTTGGCCTGGCCGGAACGGGTGATAGAAATCAGACGGTGTTTACTACTCAGACGATCAGCAACATGTTGAAAAACATGGGAATAGAACTTCCCGAACGATACATGCGCATTCGCAATGTCGCTGCTGTAATCGTCACAGGGACGCTCACTCCATTCAAGAAAGTCGGGACGCGGCTCGATGTCACCGTTTCATCGCTGGGTGATGCCCGGAGTCTGGAGGGTGGAACCCTCATTCTCACTCCTCTTCAGGGACCGGATGGCCAAGTCTATGCTTCGGCCCAGGGGCCGATTGCAACCGGAGGCTATGACGTCCGAAACAGAGGGCTCACGCGGATCAAGCGAAACCATGTTCTGGTGGGCAGAATCCCCGATGGAGCGATTGTGCAGCGTCAATTCAACAAAAACCCCCTCAGCAGTAAGGAACTCTCGCTTTCGCTTTTCGCGCCCGATTTTACCTCGGCGGTTGCTATGGCCGAAGCAATCAATGAGCGGTTCGAGCAGTATGTGAACCAACCCATTGCACGGGCCGAAGATGCTGCGACGGTTTCTCTTCGCTACGAGCTTCTTACCGAACCGGAACCCGTTGAAAACGACGAGCAGGCTGACGACACCAACGCCGGGCAGGATGATACCGACGAATCCGGCCCGACGTTGCATCTGGTCGAATTCATTTCACTGGTTGAAAATGTCGAATTCCAGGTGGCTCATCGAGCCCGCGTGGTGGTCAACGAACGCACCGGTACGATCGTTGCCGGAGGAAACGTGACGATCTCCGAGATCGCTGTTACCCACGGTGGTGTCAAGGTGGAGATTATCAATACGCCCGAAGTTATCCAGCCACCTCCATTTACTCAGGGCCAGACAACGGTCATTCCCGAACCTCAAATGGTCGTGGAAGAAAAAGAGGCGGATATGGTCGTTCTGGATGGTACCACGACTGTTGCGGATTTGGCTCAGTCGCTCAATTCTCTCGGCGTTGCCCCGCGTGATGTCATCGCTATCTTCCAGGCCATCAAACAAGCCGGAGCGCTTCAGGGGCAGCTTCTCATTATGTGATGAGGTGCCCGGGCGATGCCCAGGCACTGCCTCGGCTTACCTGCTAATCAGGTATGGGGGGATAGACTTTCGCCCATTCTGAAGGCCATGATATCGGGTGTTTGCACGATGTCAAAAGGTGGGTCGCTACCAGCCTATTTCTCTAAATACGCCGCACTCGTAACCGCATGTGTGACTTCACCTTCGGTGGTGCGGCACAAAAGCTCCGCTCTGAGATATCCCTTCCCCTCGATACGCTCGAGCGCGAATTCTTCAGCCACGAAAAGCTCTGCCGAATCCGCATAGTTTTTGCTCAGCACCACCGATTCTTCGCCCCCGATTGTGCCTCGAAACACACAGAGGGCCACGGGCATGCCGGATTCATGGGTGGTTGCAAAAATCGCGAACAGCCGCTCGGTACCAGGTGGAACATGATGGCCGATGACCGAGTCGAGAGGCTCCACGCTCGAAGAAATTGTAATGAAGGGCCCTTCAGTCACGAATGTTTCTCCCGCACGGATTTTTTCCATAACCTGCTCAGAGGACATCGGCTTGCCATACAGCCCGGTGACGGCCCCGGCAAAATAGCGGTTCGGGAGTTCAGAAACCTGAAGAAAGGGCATGCCGATAGAACGGTAGCGATTGAAATCTCCATGGGCATCGTTGCCTCCCAGCAGTGGCACCTTCCGGTTTTCCAGGAGCATCTTGACCCACAATCGTTTGGCGCGGTCCCAGGAGCCAAAGAACCCGCTGTTTACCGCCTGAAAACCATCGAGCTGAGCCTTCACATCTGCGTCATCCCAGCTGCCGCGCTTGAGAAAAATGCCCTGCAAGAGGCTCGATGAAGCTCCCGGATGGGCTGCATAGGCCAGCGCTCCCTGCTGGTGGAGCTTGTCAATGGCTTCCGGAATTGAATGGGAGATGGTATGCACTTTATTTCTCCGGGCTCCATCGGCGGACCCCGCAATAAATTCACTCATTCCCACGCCGCACAAATGCACGATGCTTCCACGATGGTTCCGTACCGAAATCTCTTCCCCGGGGATGAGTATCGGCTCGTTTCGTTCATGCGCGTGAATGTCTTCGAGCAGAAGGTCCCAGCGCTTCACCGCGGCGTCTTCGAGCAGGTAGTTCTCGGGATGGCACGCCAGGTCATAGGAGTGGTCGGTAATTCCCAGGAAATCGATTCCATACGCGTGCGCCATTGCCTGGATTACCTCCACAGGCGGGCCGAATTCGACATGGCTCTGCGAAAACTGGGTATGTACATGAAGGTCACCGTAGCTGCAGAAATCGCGGCCCGGAAGAGTCGATTCGGCTACATGACACCTGAAAGGGTTCTTGGTTGAACTCGGAAGATTATCGTTGAGAACGGTCTGCTGCTTCCGGCCTTTCTGACGATAAAGGGTCTTGGCATTAACGAAAATATCGCGGTCGGGAAGACGGGAGCGGTCAATACGGAACAGAAATACCCGGCTCTGGTGACGCAAAGGATGGCTGATTTCCTGTTCCCGGGGCTCTTCGAAAACAACAGATGACGGCGGTTTACCGGGAGAATTGATTGCGATAGTCACCGATCCAAGTTCGATGGGAAACCGGTCGATATCATTTATCAAGAGCATTACCGGAAGAGGTAATCCCGGATCGATTCTCCGGGGCACATCGAAAACTATCTCGGGAGTTCGACGGTACAGAAGGCTTGGAAAACCGCGGAAGAACCGAAAATGGGTTTCGGCGTAGAGTGCCAGCAGAGGAAGTGAATGGTCGATTGGATCCATACTGGTCTTGAA
Organism: Chitinivibrionales bacterium; assembly: GCA_041641555.1. Classification (GTDB taxonomy): domain Bacteria; phylum Fibrobacterota; class Chitinivibrionia; order Chitinivibrionales; family WJKA01; genus JBEPYC01. Next base: position 5,761 of record JBEPYC010000063.1, read on the forward strand.
TATACGCTATGAGAAGCCCAGCACGGCCTGTTTCCCATATCGGTGTCTTGCTGAGGCCGGCAGGGGAGCTGGTCGGGGCTGTAATACCTTCAGAGTTCTCACGACACTTGGGGAAAAATAGCACATGCCATAGTGCCGGGAAGATACTACTTGCCTGGACTGATCGAGAGATCCCCGCGTGATGATTCTATTGCCGGTATCGAGTCATTTTCTCCAACGCACTATCCATTGGACAATGCCGCGGAAAGAATCTGCAGGCGGTCACTTGCCCTGTCGATAGTGGTGTTATATATTTCGTTATGTGACGAAATAACGAATAGGTAGGTACCTATGGGTAGCTCGAGCAATCTGGATACGGTCACGGAAATGGCAAAGTCCCTCTCGGACCCGACCCGGGTGCGGGCATTGGCGGTATTACGCGACGGTGAGCTGTGTGTATGCCAGTTAATCGAGCTTTTCGGCCTTGCGCCCTCGACCGTATCAAAGCACATGACGATCCTGAAGCAGGCGGGGCTTGTGGAGAGCAGAAAAGACAGTCGGTGGGTGTATTATCGCTTGAAACAGGTAAATGCGAACAGCTCCGCCTTTACGATAATGCAGCAGGTCTATGAGTTTATCCTCAGCGATGCCCAGGTACATGAGGACACCAAAACGATCGCCGAAATCCGTGAAAAACACGCGGCAGAAGCCTGTCCCAAACCATAAGGAGTCGATGTTCCATGAAAATCATGTTTCTTTGTACGGGAAACTCCTGCCGAAGCCAGATGGCCGAGGGGTGGGCCAGGAAGCTCAAGGGTAACGTAATCGAAGCGTATTCGGCCGGTATCGAGACTCATGGTTTGAATCCCTTTGCGGTCAAGGTGATGGCAGAATCCGGTGTGGACATCTCCAATCATCGCTCGCAGCATCTGGACGAATTCAAAAATACCACCTTTGACTGGGTGATCACCGTATGCGATGCGGCAAACGAGTCATGCCCGGTATTCCCCGGTGCCACAAAGCGGATGCATGCCAGTTTCGATGACCCGCCACGGCTGGCCAGAGGGGCAAAGACCGAAGAAGAGGCACTTGAGCATTACCGTCGTGTGCGTGATCAGATAAAAGCATTTGTGGAAACACTCCCGGAACGACTTGAAAAATAGGAGAACCGCTGTGGAGGAGACGTATGGATAAAGACAAAAGGGCACCCACCGAAACGGGAAAGCTCGAGAAAACCGTTGTCGAAGAAGAGCGTGCATTAAATCTGTTTGATCAGTATCTGTCGGTATGGGTAGCGGTCTGTATTGTGCTGGGAACCCTGATCGGATACCTCTTCCCCCAGGCATCCGAAACCCTCGGCAAAATTCAGGTTGCCAACGTATCGCTTCCGGTCGCTATGGTTCTCCTTATCATGATGTACCCGATCATGCTGAAAATAAGCCTCCGGGAGATTACCGATGTACGCAAAAACAGTAAACCGCTGATTCTGACACTGATTGTCAATTGGGCCATCAAACCATTCTCCATGGCCTTTATCGCCTGGCTGTTTATGCGGGTGCTTTTCGCGGGGTTCATTCCCCAGTCGCTGCAAACCGAATATATCGCCGGCATGATTCTCCTCGGACTTGCACCCTGTACGGCAATGGTCTTTGTCTGGACCTATCTGGCGCGGGGTAGTATCCATTATGCACTGGTGCAGGTATCGGTAAACGATCTGATTATCCTGGTGCTTTTCGCACCGCTTGGAAAATTCCTTCTCGGTGTCACGACCGATTTCCCGGTGCCGCTGGCCACGATTTTCTTCTCGGTTCTGTTCTATGTGGCGATTCCGCTGGGCGCGGCCGGACTGACCCGGTACGTTCTCATTCGTAAGAAGGGCGCAGAATGGTTCGAGCGCCGGTTTATCGAAAAACTCGACTGGGTCACCCCGCTGGGGCTGCTGATAACCCTTGTGTTGATATTCATTTTCCAGGGCGACAAGATTATCAACCATCCGGTACACATTGCCCTTATCGCGATTCCCCTCATCCTCCAAACCTACCTGATTTTCTATATCGGGTATTATGGTGCCCGCGTGCTGAAAATACCGTTCAAAGAAGCTGCGCCATCGGTGTTTATCGGTGCCAGTAATTTCTTTGAACTTTCGGTAGCCGTGGCGCTGATTCTCTTTGGAATGAATTCCGGCGCAACGCTGGCCACGGTGGTGGGTGTACTGGTCGAAGTCCCCGTGATGCTGTCGCTGGTGCGGATCATGAAATCCCGGAAGAGCCGGTTTCCCGGGGCGAACGAATCCGCATTCAGCCACTAACAGGCCTTTGAACAGGTGATCGGCCCGGCTTGGATACCGCATCTGAAATGCCGGGTCAACAACCTGAGGGTATCGGTGGCCCTTCAATCTGCTTTGGTACGCAGCGCCCGTGTCGCGTTGAGGATGGCCACAAGGGCGGTGCCCATATCGGCAAACACGGCTTCCCACATTCCGGCAAGCCCGAATGCACCGAATGTGATGAAAACGACCTTGACGGAAAGTGCCAAGACGATATTCTGCCAGACGATCGATCGGGTCTTTTTGCTGATACGAATGGCCTGGGCCACCATCGATGGATGATCGGTCATCAGGACGACATCGGCGGTTTCTATTGCTGCATCAGAGCCCAGTGCCCCCATGGCAATGCCGATATCCGCCCGTGCCAGCACCGGTGCATCATTGATCCCATCGCCTACAAAGACGATACGACCCCGGCCGCTTCTCTCCGCCTCGATTGATTCGAAAACGCGGATTTTGTCTTCGGGAAGAAGCCGTGCGTGATAAAAGTCAAGGCCGAGTGTTTCCGATATTCCCTGTGCCGCTGACTCGTTGTCTCCGGTCAGCATTCCGATTTTCTGCACGCCGGCCTCACGGAGACGGGAAACTGCCTCCCGGGCATCATCTTTCAGTTCATCGCCGATCGTAATATACCCGGCATAGGTAGTGTCTACCGCAACGTGCACCACGGTCCCTTCGATATCGCAGGTGCTGTGCTCGACAGCGTGCTTATGCATAAAGACATCATTGCCTGCGAGGATCTTATGCCGGCTGGTACGGGCAACCACACCCAGACCGGAGACTTCTTTGTGCTCAACGATGCTGTCGTCGGCTTTCGGAAGCTTTGCAGCGGCTTCGATGATCGACCGGGCGATCGGGTGAGTGGAATGGGTCTCGGCCAGGGCGGCAAAGGAAAGCACGTCCTGGTTGGAGAAGTCATTGCGGGAAACGACCTCTTTAACCCGAAAGGTCCCTTTGGTGAGTGTACCGGTCTTATCGAAAACGACCATGTCCACCGCGGAAAGTGCATCCATGAAATTGGATCCCTTCACAAGGAGTCCTTTTTTCGATGCACCACCGATACCCCCAAAGTAGCCCAGGGGGATGGATACCACCAGTGCGCAAGGACAGGATATCACCAGTATCACAAGCGCACGGTAAATCCAGGTGCCGAAAGTCTGTCCGGTTACCAGGAGGGGGGGCAGCAGGGCTACGCCAAGGGCGAGAAAAACAACCACGGGAGTGTAGTAGCGGGCGAACCGGGTGATGAATTTCTCGGTTTTGGCTTTTTTGGCGGTAGCATTTTCGACAAGGTCCAGAATCTTTGCAATCGAGGATTCGGCAAAGGCCTTGGTAACTCTGATCGTCAAAGGGCTGTTGATATTGATCTCTCCCGCCAGCACGACATCTCCGGGTCGGACCGTTGCCGGAACCGATTCCCCGGTGAGAGCGGAGGTGTTTACCTGAGCGGTGCCGTCTTCCACAATACCATCCAGAGGTATCTTCTCTCCCGCCTTCACAAATATGAAATCCCCCGGTGAAACTTTCTCGGGAGCGACTCTCTCCAGGCCCTGTGATGTCTTGAGGGTGGCGGAATCGGGCCTGACCTCCAGAAGACTTCGAATGGATCTGCGGGACCGGGTGACCGCGAGATTCTGAAGGAATTCGCCTATTTTGTAGAAAATCATAACCCCGACGGCTTCGGAAAGCGCATGGATACCGAACGCGCCCCCGGTCGCAATAGTCATGAGCACGTTTTCATCGAACAGCTGCCCTTTTTTTATCGTGCGAAAAGCGCCCGCCAGTACGTTCCATCCCGCAAGGAAATACGCGGTCAGTGTTACCAGGTATTCGGCGTAATGCCAGGGGGTCTGGTGTAATCGCTCCTGCAAAAGCAGGTGTACCACGAAAAGAACCAGCGCAACGGCGATAGTGGCAAGCTCTCTTATCGGACTAAAGTCTTGTTTCCCGGCAGAAGCACGTGAGTCTTGGTTCCCTGATGCCGGTGCAAGCTCTACCTCAGGCTCTATTCTTTTTATTTCTCGACGTACTGCTTCAATGTCATCGGTATCGATGTGAAGAGTGAGGGTGGCAAAATTGATCGAGGCCTCGTGTACCACTGGAAGCTTATTGAGGTGCCGCTCGATTTTTTCTGCGCAATTCGCGCAATCGAGATTACGCACGCTGTATTTGGTATTCATGTCCTGTTCCCTTATTCGCTATCAGATTCGACCGATCACTCGGCAATATGGGTGGTGCCGGTTTTCAGGATCTCATGGATGTGTTCATCATCGAGGCGGAAATAGACCATTTTGCCGTCTCGTCGGGAGCGCACCAGACGGGCCTGTTTCAAGAGCCGCAATTGATGTGACACTGCCGACTGGCTCATGTTGAGAATGACACTTAGATCGCATCCACACATCTCTGAGTTACTCAGAGCGGCTAAAATGCCAACCCTGGTGCTGTCGCCCAGTACGCGGAAGAATTCGGCAAGACTCAAAAGAGTCTCGGCCGAAGGCATCTCTCGCTCCACCTTCGCAACGATATCCTGATGAATGGTCCTGCAGTCACAGGCCGCCAGCGGTGGTCGGTTCTTTTTTGCCATAACCCGGTCTCCAACGTGTTCTTGTAATACGCTTGAACACATGAACAAGTGTTCAAATATAAAATAGTACATCGCTGCCCCGGAAGATCATTACAAAAGGGTGCACCCTCCAGGACATAGGAGGCAACTCGGAGAATCCCGGCCCCCTCTCCCGTCGAACCGCCCACAAAGCCGACCGACATGTTTATCTCAGGGAGAATCAGTTCGCTGAGTTGTGGTGCCGTCATACCATAAGCATACCCGAGGGGAAGTATGCGAGATTTACCCGATTTCCCTTTACAGACGGTGCCAATTGCTTGAGCAGGCACATCGCAAGGGAGCGTTTCTACTGCTCGGCGGCCTCTTCCACGAGAAGTTCTTTCTCCCGTGCGTCCAGGCGTCGAGTGAGTAGTTCTCCCGCCGCCATTCCCACGGAAACGCCGAGTCCGATCCGAAAACCGTAACTGATCTGGAGCAGCAGGTAGTTCCAGGGGTCTTGGGGCTGGTACAGAGAAGACAGCACCACCGAGGAAAGTATGTAGGTAAGCGTGATTCCCGATGTCCAGGTGACGATTTCGATAATCATGTGGGGACGCGGGCCGAAGCGTACAATCGCCAGAAACAGGAGGAACACCGACACAATCATGGACAGGCTGAGAACGATGTCCCTGATCAGCAACGTTGTATTCATGGTCTGCAGGGATCGTGACCAAAGAGGTAGGGCCAGGAAAATAATTGCAGACCATAAAAGGTATATACGTGTTGGATAGGCTTTTACCGTGGATATCAGCAGTGAGAAAGAAAGCCCGAAGAGCGAAAACTGGAATGCGGGTGACCCCTGAGCAAAGACTTGGGTTCCGAAAAACGACAGTCCCATGAGCAAAGATCCCGCACTGCCCAATATCACTATTACAAGCGTTCGTATCAGTTTGGTCGCGATTGATTCCACAAACAACCCTTCCTTTGTCGTTTCTGAAATGCTGTATATAAAGCGAATTGCGTGCCGTTACCGGCGACCGACCAGGCGAACCGATACACCGGCATGACTCAGGTGGTACATGGTTCCGCGCCGGATTCCATCGCTCCCGTGCAGTTCTTCCCAGTTAACTTTCGAAGCGAGTTTGCCGAGGTCGGCGGTGATGAAAAGCAGGGTTCGCGCGGGGAGGTCCAACGACAACCGGGCTTGTGCGCCGAGAGACATCTGTCTGCTGTGCCAGATCTTGGGGGGGTCTTCAGGGTGATGTTCCGGCTTACCCCGTGGGCCGGGTTCGCCGATTGGTCTCGTTCGAAGCTCCGTGCTGACAGGAAACCTGAATGAAAGCCGTTTTGTGAGATAAATCTCGGGAATGATACTGGCGGAAGTAAGGAAGAGGTTTCGCTGAGAAATGATTGTGTCCGTTGCGGATGACCGGTCCTGGCTGGTATGAATGAAGTCGGTTCGCATCCCCTCCTGCCAGGCGTGTTCTACCCTGCACAAGGGTATGACAAATCCGTGAATCCAGATTCCCCGGTAAAGCATCTGTCTTCGTGAAAGCAGCAAATCTCCTTGCGGAGTGATTTCGATGCTTGCTCTGAAGAAGCTTTGGTTGTGCCGAAAACCCGTGGTAGTGATCACGGCATTAGCGAAAGAAAAATCTGTTGGCGTAATCCGGAGCGGGCTTGCATCCTGCAGATTCGCCCTGGTCACCGCCATCGAGACTACGAAATCGCGGTGCGACAGCGGAATATGGTGCTCCAGCATGGCACCAATGGAAACAGTTGTTGACCAGTCAGATGGCTGGTAATCGTGAATCGTGAACTCGCGCATTACATAATGCTGGTGCTCCGTGTGGTATTCGAAGGCATATCCCCGCCGGTGATGGGCAGTAATCGCAGCACCAAGCTGCAGCAATAAATCCCGTCTCCGAAAAAGCACATTTGCGCCCCCGGTGTAGGCGATCCGGCTGGCCCGTGTGATTTCCGTACGCTGATTGAACCTGATGGTTTTGTTGCCTGGCCCGGTCTGGTCGAATTCTGTTATCGATTGGGTCTCAAGAGTGTTGACCAGAGTGCTGATCTCGGTGCCAAGTCGAAGCCCTGCGGCAAGCCCGTATGAGGTATCGGGAAAACCAAGATGGAATGCGTGGCGCTGGGTCGCATATCTGTTACTGTCAAAGTATTTCAGGAGGGCTCCTGAGTACCAGGCCGGAAGAGCATCCGGAAGCAGATCGAACACCGTGGCATCGGCACGTCCCCCCTGTACATCGAAACTCGATTCGGAATCAAACGACGCTTCCCGGTAATGGACATCGTGAAGAAAGAAGAGCTCCGGGTGAAGCGCTCCGGCAGACAATGTGTGCATAACAAGAGCGCAGAAGAATATACGAATAGAACGATTCATTGATAGACGCCAATCGAATCGGTTATAAAATCGATCGTGAGCTCCTTGCCAAGCGGCGTACCCAGTCTGGAGGTAAACGAACTGTCGATTGTTATGGTGTATTCGGTAGCGGGAGCAAGACCGGCATGAGAAATGTTGACCGTTCCGGAGGGCTCAGAGTAGAATCGTAAGGAGTCCACATTGGGCGCGATGGTGAATGCACGGCGCAGCATATCGTGATCGATATCGTAATATGAGTTAAAAACAAAATCGATCTGCAGAGGAACACCTTCTGCTCCAGTCCTTGGATAATGGTACCGGAAGAAGCTTCGGTCCCGGGTTTGCACCGAAAGGCTGAGCGGGATGCGAAAAGGAACCGAATCGGCCGTCAGGGTCTTTGTGCCAATTGTGAACGTATACTCGGACCACGGCTCGAGACTGTTTGGTGGCATTATGCTTACCCGGTTGTTTTCCCAGAAATATGTCGGTTCAAACCATGGGTGGATAATCAGGTTTTCTTCGAATGACTCTTTGTTCATAGGTTGATTGAAATCAATGACAACAGGCCCTTCACGACTGATTGATTCCAAGTGATCATCGATAAGCATTGCAGTGCGGATAGAATTGAGTCCGTTAGAATCTACACGCCAGGAATGGGTGATGGTCTCCGGTGAATATGGGGATTCCAGAGAAAAAACGGAAAAAGAAATGTATAAAGAATCATAGCGGAACAGCGTATCGGCAAGGCACTTTACAAGTATTTCTCGCTGGTCGACAACGAGCCGTCCACCATTGGCCGGCGATAATGGCGGTGAGAGACTGATTGTACTTCCGGCTGTATCTATGCGAAATCCTTCCGTGGTGCGAAAAATCGCCGTCACGGAATCCTCACGCATGGCATGAGGATCGATGACTGACCTCGGATAGATCGTGCTTAAATGGCGACCAAAGCGATTTAGTTTGACAAACGAATGGTGCCAGTT